>JAHZIU010000270.1 GCA_022601315.1 Betaproteobacteria bacterium | reverse complement strand
TTTCTTTAAAGATTTATTACATTGTGTTGAATACGTCACCGACTACAAACCCAAAGAATTTTTAAATTACAGTGGCTGGATATTAACTTTCTGTAATGCAGCTGTAATATAAGTTTTATATAAGATCTAATGGCTTACTGTGTATCCCAACTGATTAAAAAATAGATCACTAAAACAATGCATAGCAAATCTATACTGGAAGAGTTACCGGAATTACAGCAGATAGAAACAATTATTCAACTGGATCATGAGACGCACCTAAATACCAAAGTACTCTGCGAAGTCTCTTGTAAACATGGTTTATTACCAGTTTATGCACTAACACTTGGCAACCGTACAGAGAAAGTACCTTGTATTACATATGTTGCTGGCGTCCACGGTTTGGAACGTATTGGCACACAGGTTGTGATTGCCTTTTTGAAGGGTTTGCTCGAGCGTTTAAACTGGGATAAAAGCTTGATAGATATTTTACAACAGGTGCGTATCAATGTATTGCCACTTATCAATCCTGTAGGCATGCTGAATTTTACTCGGGCGAATGGTCAGGGTGTTGATCTGATGCGTAACGCACCTATTGATAGTGATGAAAAGACGATCTTTCTGGGCGGAGGACATCGAATTTCATCATTACTACCGTGGTATCGAGGAAAGCTTGGCGAGGCAATGCAACCTGAAGCACAAGTACTTTGTGATTTTATTACAAAAGAAGTTTTACCAGCTCCATTCAGTTTGGTATTGGACTGTCATTCTGGTTTTGGTTATCGCAATCAAATCTGGTTTCCTTACGCAAAAAGTAGGCTTGAGCCTATTAAGCACTTGAAAGAAGTCTATTACCTACGCAAGTTTTTCATGAAAACTTATCCCCATCAGGATTATCTCTTTGAACCACAATCGCAACAGTATTTAGTGCATGGTGATTTATGGGATTTCCTCTATTTAGAATCATTAACAATTGACAATATTTTTTTGCCGTTAACTTTGGAAATAGGTTCCTGGCGCTGGATTCGAAAAAATCCGCTACAGTTACGTAAAATATTGGGGCTTTATCATCCGATTAAGGCGCATCGTCTCAACCGTGTGCTAAGAGGCCATTTAATACTCATGGAATTCTTATTACAGGCTACTTTCTCGCATGAGAATTGGCTCGAGAAGAGTCACACACCGGAAATAGAACGGCTGGCACACGAACTTTGGTATCCATGATAAGTAATGAACAATTCGTACTGATTCGTGGATTGTTTCGCGAAGCAAGACATTGGGGTAAATTTATTGAGGAACTGGAAGAACAGTTTCCAGGTGTAAATACTCTTACACCTGATATCCCCGGTAACGGGCAGTTACATAATGCAGCCAGCCCAAAAACAATTGCAGGTATGACTGATGCGTTACGTAGTCAGGTACCTGTACGCGATCAACTCAAATTAGTAGCGCTTTCCATGGGTGGCATGATCGCAATTGACTGGATGACTCGCTATCCAGAAGAAATAGCGTCCGCGGTTTTAGTCAATACCAGTGTCCGACCGATTTCTCCGTTTTACCAACGATTACGCTGGGTAATTTATCCTCAAATCATAAAAATGATGTTTCATTCAGCGCCACAAAGAGAACGAGACATTCTGACACTTTCTTCAAATAAATACCGTCATGACAAAAAATTACTTGATAACTGGAAACAATGGCAACAAGAATGCCCCGTATCTACTCACAACGCCAGAAATCAGCTCTGCGCCGCAGCAAGATTCTCCATTACGTCCAAACCACAACAACCGGTATTGATAGTAACCAGCCAAACTGATCGCCTGGTTGATTATCGTTGTGGCGCAAATTTGGCAAAATTATGGCGCACAGATCATGCAATGCATGAAACTGCAGGTCATGATCTTCCACTTGATGAGCCGGCATGGTTAGCCAATACAATCAGAAACTGGCGCATGAATAAATCAACAAATTCTTAGTTTATAAAATCATTTCAATCTTTTGTTGATGACCATTTTTTTTATTATGACATTTAATAATAAAAAATTTTCCGTCATTTTGTTGTCATATTAGTTATATACCTTGTTCAACATTATCTTATTTGATAGAGAGCCTAAATGATTAATGTTGATGCCTTACTAAAAGATTATTTTCAAACGACTGATGAGCAAGATAGTAAGCCTTTTATGAAGGCTGCATCTTTTTTAATGAAGAAATTAGTTCACCAGAAGGAAATTAATAGTTTTATTGAAACGCACAAACATTTAGAAGGTTTAGAATTTAATGACGCAGTACTTGAACACTTTAATTTCACTTTTCAAGTATCAAATAAGGATCGCGCCCGTATACCTGACCATAATCGTGTATTAATTGTCGCTAATCATCCGTTGGGTTCTTTGGATGGGCTAGCACTGATCAAATTAATATCGGAGATCAGATCTGATGTCAGAATTGTAGCTACTTCGCTACTAAACCATATCGACCCGCTACATTGTCTATTTCTTACGGTTAATCGTTCTTCGAAAGTAATGAACCATCGCGAAAGTATGCGCCTAGTTACCGATGCATTACAAGCAGAGCAAGCGGTGATCATGTTTCCTACTGGAGAAGTATCACAAATCCGTCCTGGCGGCATCCGTGATGGCAAGTGGAAAACAAGTTTTCTATATCAAGCATTAAAAACCAACACACCAATTGTACCTGTGCATATTGGGGGTAAAAATTCAGCACTATTTTATGGCATATCTAAAATCCACAAGCCATTGGGAAAAATGATGCTCATCAATGAGATGTTCAATCAGAAAGATAGTGAAATTACATTCAGAATTGGCAAAACCATTCCTTGTGGGTCAATAACAGCAATAGATATACCAAAGCCAACCATTGCGAAACGTATGCGTAAACAGGTCTATTTATTGGGTAAGCAAAAGAAGAAAGAGTTGTTTAAGCCAATAGAAAATATAATCCATCCTGTTAAGACCAAATTAATCCGCAATGAACTGAAAAATTCACAATTAATCGGCGAGACAAAGGATGGCAAGTTTATTTACTTATTTGACTATGCTTCAAATTCTAGTGTTATGCGAGAAATTGGGCGTTTACGTGAACTATCTTTCAGACAAGTTCAAGAAGGTACTGGAAATGCATTGGATGTTGATAGTTATGACCGATATTATCGCCACCTCATTTTATGGGATGAAGAAGAGCTAGAAATTATTGGCTCATATCGTATTGGAGAGGCAAGAAAAATACTCACAGCAATGGGAGAAACTGGTTTATATACGAATAGTTTGTTCAAATTCGACCATTCAATTATTTCGTATCTGGAAAACGCCATTGAGCTGGGGCGCAGCTTTATCCAACCAAGGTATCAGGGTAAACATAGTTTGGATTATCTCTGGTATGGAATTGGCGCCTATCTTCATCAACATCCAGAAATACGCTATATGTTTGGGCCGGTTTCGTTAAGCACCGCACTACCTAAAGAAGCACAAAAAATCATTGCAAGTTTCTATACAAATCTTTTTGGACATGAGCATACGCTGTCCTTGCCTAGACTTCCATTTGACTTCGATCCGGTTGAGGATTTCAAGCAGTATAAAAATATTTCAAATGAAACAGAATACAAGCACGCATTTTCTATTTTAAAAAAAAAATGGCTGATTTTGGCGTGAAGGTACCTATACTATATAAGCAATACGTGGAATTATGCCAGCCAGGTGGCTGCAAATTTCTAGGTTTTAATATTGATCCGAAATTCTCGCATTGTATTGATGCATTGATCTTGGTAGATATCGATACAATTAAAGAAAAAAAACGTCAACGCTATATTGATAGCCACGTAACAACTATTGCAAATAAGAACTTCGCATAGCATTAATGTTGCATAAGTAATCTCGACGTAATTAATGGTCTGTACTGCGAAAATTACTAATTAATGTATGCAATCAATTTATTGTTTAACTTTCCCAACCTGAATATTGCACTAGTTGGTGGAATACTCAGGCTAAAGCCATCTGAAAATCCGCTATAACTCCTCCAATATTTCCAGTGGCGTTAAATACGGTAGAAGTGGCACCGGCGACAAGTGACCATCCGACAAGCACAGAAAATCCCAATATTTGGCCACAAAACGAAAATAATTTAGATTGTATTAAGTGCTTCATGATTTTTTTCTCCTTAAATTTTTTATTAATCAAAAATTGTTGCCAATAATTTCTTTTGGATTGCCCGGTGCTGATACTGGCTAAGCCAGATGAAGAACTGATGTTTCATTGAAACGCCGTATCCTCCATTGGTTATTTCTTAATGCTGAGCAAAGGGTTCAAAATATTTATAAATTTTTTGAACCAAATCGAGGAATAAAGAAAATTACTAGTAAGCAAGTAAAATTATGTAAAGTGGCTTTTAAGGGTGCTCTTTACTAATTTGGAAAAATTTCGCTTTATGCTTTGTGTGCTCCGTTAAGCAGCACAAGTGAGTGTGCTAAACTTTTAGGTGACAGCTTAAAAAAATGGACCTGCTGATTTAGCGAAGACACTATGCATCAAAGAAACTATGACGACCTTCAACTCTATGACTATATTAAGAAAATAGCGCAACAAGATCGACAAGCATTTGAAGCATTCTATTTCGAATTTAGCCCACGTCTTGCAAACTTTTTATTTAAATTTTTAAAGCAAAATGACCAAGTAGAAGAAGCAGTTGGTGATGTCATGTTAGTTGTGTGGCAAAAGGCGGGAAGTTTTATACCCACTTCAAAAGTATCTACTTGGGCATTTGGAATCGCTTACAAAAAGGCTTTAAAGATGCTGCAGCGTGAGCGTACAAGGCAGAATCGTTATGTGTCTTTTGAGGAAGAAGATATGGATATAAATATAGATCTTGAAATTGAGGATGCTGAAAAACCGGATATTTTAGCGCAGCATTCCGAATTGCGTCATTCCATTTCTCGCGCACTGGAAACGTTATCAATTTCTCACCGTGCAGTGATCGAAATGATTTTTTTCGAGGGTTTTACCTATCCGGAAATAGCTGAAATTCTTGACTGTCCGGTGAATACAGTTAAAACAAGAGCACATTATGCTAAAAAACAATTGATAAAGCACTTACGTGATTATCAGTAATATGGTCTTCTATTGTGAATAATTCTATAAAACCAGGAAATTCTGAAGAAATGCATGTACAAATCATGGCAACGCTGCCGTGGTATGTCAATAGGTCACTGGATGACACTGAGCATCAGCATGTGCAAAAACATATTGAGCAGTGCACAGTATGTCAGAAAGAGATTGAAACATTGCAAAAATTAGAGAACGCCATCCAACAACAGGATACTAAAACCACTTGGCAACCAGATCGTCACCATTTGCAATCGATTTTTAATCGAATTGACGATATTGATCAAACTGCACAAACACCGCAAACTAGCACATCAGTTTCAATCTGGCAGCGCATAAGCAATCAATTTAAAAACTTTTTTGATGTTTCATCTGCTATGCGTTGGACTTTTGCTGCGCAATCGGCCTTAGTCATTGTGTTAAGTGTGGTACTCGTATTGCATGTACCAGAGCCCACAAACACTAGTTTTCAAACCTTTTCAACAGAAAAATATTCTGCACATGATAACAATCAACAAATTCGCATTGTTTTTTCGGAGACAATGCCGTTGGGCGAACTGTCTTCATTGTTAACCAGCATACCAGCAACAATTGTACAAGGACCATCTCAGCACGGCGTGTTCACCATTGAACTAGAGAAACAAGATGCTGATTTAACACAGGCGCTTGCCACATTACGTCAGAACACGCATGTTTCATTTGCTGAAGCAGTTAAACTGGATAAATAGAACCATGAAATGCATAATTTTCTCCGTTGTTGCAATTACAATACTACTTTCTTCTTGCACAGCTTTGACACCAAACGATCAGCAAGTAGTCAGTCCAGAAGGGTTGTTTCAAAATTCAGCGAAGCAATTCGAACCACGGCAAATATTAGTCACCCTTGCAGCCAAAGACAAAGACCGCTGGCCACTACTTGAAGAAGAATTATTGCGTGATTACCCGCTTACAAAGAATGGCGCCTTTCCGCTGCAATCTTTAGGTATTCAATGCTTGGTTTTTATCGTGCCAGCCCAATCAGATATGTCACAACTTATTACTGAGCTTTCACAAGATGCCCGCGTTGATTCCGTTCAGAAAAATTCTTTTTTTATCAACCAGCTGAACAAATACTCTGATCCCTATGCAAAGCTGCAACATGGTGTTGAGCAAATTGGCGCGCACAAAGTCCATCATAAGGTCACTGGAAAAGGCGTTAGAATTGCGATTATTGATACAGGTATTGATACTAAGCATCTTGATTTGGCTAACCAGATTATACTTCAGGAGAATTTTGTCGAACAAGGCGATAAATCTTTTACTTCAGACAGACATGGCACAGCAGTTGCAGGCGTCATTGCCGCCATTGCGAATAACAGTATTGGAATTTATGGTGTTGCCCCTGGCGCAGAAATACTGGGACTTAAGTCTTGCTCCTATGAAGATCACAACAAAGATTATGCGATTTGTAGTAGTTGGACGCTAGCGAGAGCACTTGATTTTGCTATTCTAGAATCGGTTGATATTGTTAATTTTAGCCTATCAGGGCCGCAAGATAATTTACTAACACGTATTATTAATGAAGGTCTCAAGAAAAAAATAATCTTTGTTGCTGCAACCGATGATCGCAATGATCAGTTGGGTTTTCCCGCTTCACACCCAGATGTTATTGCAGTAATGGCAGCAGAAAATCGACTGGCAGGCGAAATGGATCTACAACAAATGAAAAATAAAAACATATTGCTCGCTCCAGGAAAAGAAATTCTATCCACAGCACCAGATAATAGTTATGATTTTTTCTCAGGAAGTTCACTCGCAACCGCGATTGTAAGTGGCAGTGTCGCACTATTAATGGAGAAAAACGCCCATTTACCGGTTGATGAAGCATATCTTTTACTTGCTCATCCTGAGTCCATTAACATGTGTCGCGCCATGCCAAATTCATGTTGATCCCATAACGGAATAACTTTAAACATGAAGACACTATACGAACTACCAGATAATTTACCGGTCCCCATTGATGATGGCGCATGTGCCCACCTGCAAGGCATGCGGTTACCTCCTGTCAGTCTATCAAATACTATTGATCAGAAAGTCAATATCAGCGCTATAAGCGGGATAGCTATCTTCTATTTTTATCCCATGACTGGAAGACCGGACTCACTGCCAATGATTGGTTGGAACGAAATTCCCGGAGCGAGAGGATGTACTCCCCAATCTTGTTCTTTTCGTGATCATTATTCTGAGCTGCGTGAACTTGGGGCTGATGTGTTCGGCATCAGTTCACAACCACTAGAAGAACAGAAA
>JAHZIU010000269.1 GCA_022601315.1 Betaproteobacteria bacterium | reverse complement strand
TGACACAGACTTACATGAAGTAATGATTTCGTTGCAAAAGGCAAATGTGTCTTTTCAATCCATGATCCAAGTGCGTAATAAGTTAGTAACAGCCTATCAAGAAATCATGAATATGCAAGTCTAGAGTTTATTGTTTTACATTTTAGACTTATTAATCGTTGGCGGTTATTTTCTTATTTGCTCTTGTCTGACAATATAGCGTTGTATCATTGTTTCCATTTTTGAAGGTAGTGCGATGAATTCGCAGCCTGCTTTTTTACAAGTTAAATTATTTCTTAGTGTTACTTCATATGTATTCTGAACTTTTATTGTTACTGTGATAATGCCAACCTCAGGCAGTGAAATTTGGCAGTCTCTGAAGACCTTTTTAGGGTCAAAAGATATCACAGGATGGTGATCGATTACAGCAATACCGCCACAGCTAATATCCAGCAATGTAATTTCTGCGTTAGCTGCAGTGTTAGTTGAATTCTCATCTGTTTCATCTAAAGGAATAGGGACGATACATACTAATGGTTTTGTGACAGGAGTCGCAATACGAAAATAATTTCTCCTTTGCATGCGCACCAATGATGTTGGTAGCTTAACAGCAAATGCGTCTTGACCTTCGAAGCCTAGCTTTCTTACTTGGTTACAAACAAATTCTATTTTGACTTTATTTTCGGAAGTGACAAAGATTAGTTTTTTTGCCTGGAGAATCTGTTGGCCGAGTTCTTCGTTAGGGCCATAATCAATCACTATTTCTTTGTTGTTTTTATCTACATTAAGAATTGATGTCAAGATAAACTTTTGTTTAGTACCAAAGTAAAGAGTAACCAATGATTTCTTTTGCATAATTCCGCGCAAAATGTAGATGATGTCAATTTCAGAGTGAATACGAAAATTTTCATCGATTTCTTCCTGCGACAATTCAATAGGACTCATGGCTTCGGGTGGTTTGTTTTCTTGATTAAGGTCCGACATAAGCTGTTATCCTCAGGTGGTTTTTGGTTCAGTAATGGTTTGTAAATTGTTGGTAGTGTTGGGGGTTTCATCTCTCTTTTCTAAATGATAGAGCCACGCTAGAAGTTCAGCGACTGCTATATATAGTTGCGGAGGAATACGATCATCAAGATCTACTTGCATCAACAAAGCAACTAATTCGCTAGATTCGTGAACATAAATTCCTGATTCCTTGGCACGCTTAATGATTTCCTGTGCGATAAGCCCTCTACCTTTTGCAATCACTTTAGGTGCAATTTGACCTTCACGATAAGCTATTGCCACAGCTGCTGGATTAGATTCATTCTTCGGCATCTTGCTTTACCTCTACAGACTGAATATTCAAACCAGCAGAATACATTTGTGTAGTAAGTGGGCGTTGATTATTTTCCAATATCTCAGCAGTAGCAGCCACCGCTGTATCAAGTTTGATGCGTATACCTTGAGCATTAAGTATTATAGTTACTGTAATACTACCTAGTTGTGGTAATGAGAGTCGTAATTGAGTTTTCCATTGGGTGGTTTCACTAGTTCCGTTATTTTCTGGGGACTCTTCATGTATTTCCCATTCTAAGTGCTGTCCATTCCATATTTCTCCTCGCCAGAGTATATGACCCGTTTCCAGAGTGGTAAGTTGTTGTTGTACCAAAGGCAGGCTTTGGGTGTGCACAGGCATACCAGAATCAGCCAAGGTGTTTATTGTGGCTGTGGATGGGTTAACTACTATTCTTCCTTGCGGCTCCTGTTTTAATTTTTCTAGCGTGTTTTTTCCATTAATCCACTGTGCTTGATGAGACTCATAGAATAAACCACTTTGACTAATTGCTTTTTGCAATAAAATGGGTAATTCCATGCTATTTGTTGATGAATTAACTAGGATTGGCGTAGTACTTGTCGTAGATTGGGCTACGGTCGTTTTAGTAGCATCATGCATTAGAATGCCAAGAAAGCGCCCAGTCGGGCTGATTAATGCGTTGTTTTTGATAGTGTCTGGTTGATATTTATCAGTAGCTAATATAAATCTTAATTTGGGCTCTTGCGAAAGTAAAACAAGTTCAAATTGCTTGCCTGGCTTAATATGTTCGGGTAAGTTCATTTGCAGAAGCTTATCTGCAATGACTACTTTAGAATTACCGTTCGGTAACCGTGCTTCAACGTGTGCTAAATATTTTTGTCCTTGTGTGAAATCTGGTAAAGAAGTTTGTAAATTAGGTATTGCTGTAACTGGAACTACAGGAGTTACTGATTTTGCTGGAGAGGGCTGTGATAATAATTCAGCCTTGATTATAGTTGGGAACACGCCGATATATCTCTAAGTTGTTTATTATTAACATAGTTAAAATTTAGCCAAAGATTCTAAAAAATGTCAGTTGCTTTTTTATACATGATTAACATTTCGTCAACTTATTGCTTATAGAAACGGTTTGCTCGTCAACGTGACGGGTAAGTTTGATTATGCAAGTAGTAACCTCTTTCCCTATTTAAGAGGTCAATCTGTCAGTAATACTGAAAAGATGGCTTGCGGGTCGATTATAAGTTATCCAGTTATCGCGCTGAAATACTTATCTAGAGAGTTTTCTGACTACCTATTAACCACTATGACTAAACGTTTTGAATTGTAAGATTCATGCGGCTAAGATATGGTCGTGATATTGTCTTCTAGTCTAATTGATATGCTCTGTGGAGATCACGCTTACGTCCTGTAGTGCTAAGAGTATCATTTAATTTTTTCATCCACAGTTGAGTAATAGATTTTATCTTCAAGTCATCTTCTAAAATTTGGTAGATAATTTTTTCCTTTTTATGCAGTAATTCATCAGTTAATTTTGGGCTTGATTTGTTCTGAATCAGTTGTTTAGTTAACTTACTACATTCTTTTTCAAGTGTTATCAGCAGTTCCCATTCGCTATTTTGAGCAGCGAGCAACATTTTTCCAGTAATTGTTTGAATGGCCTCATAGGTGTCGATTACTTGTAAACTATTCATGTATTAATGGCGCCGTATTCGTTTGATCTCAAAAATGAGCAACACTCACTTTCCTGATGCTACTTCAGAGTCACCAATTGTTTTCCAAGCATCATACAATTCATTTAATAGACTACATACTTCATGTATGATTTCTGGGTCATTCTGGATGTTTGCTATTAATAAGCGATTTGTCATGTAATCATAGAGTGCCTGAAGTTTGAGCGCCATGTCGCCGCCTGCGTTAATATCGAGACTTGCTTTTAGGCCATGGTCTATAATCATGATTGCTTTCGAAAGCATTGCACCTTTTTCAGCGATCTCGTTATGATGCATATGCATTTTTGCTTTCGACAGTGCTTCTTGCGCACCTTCAAATAGCATGAGGATAAGTTTATGCGGATTTGCTGTTTCTACGCCTGTTTCAACACCAACACGTTGATAGGCTGAAATCGGGTTCATTGCGGCGTACATGGAATATTCCTTTTAATTGGTTTAAATCGGAGCTTTTCGTAATAAAATAAAGGTGTGCGATTTAGCTGCTATTTGTGCTGGGTAAATTGGCCAGTTGTTGTCTTAGAAAATCGCTGGTTGTTGTCATACTGGCAATCAGTGTGTCAAGTGCAGTGAACTGATTACGAATACGTGTTTCAACATCATCAAGTCGTCTAGATAGAACTTCTCGTTGCGTATTAATATCCTCTATTTTTGAGTTTATTCCATCAATTCGATTCTCTATAAGATCCGTGTCAAGCATATTCTCAATGAGTTGATCTAATTTTGAAGCAAAGCCATGTGCAAAATCTATATTGCCGCGTGCGCCTGTACTGCCTCCAGTTATTTCAAGGATTAGTCCACTACTGTTTCCTGCGCCAGTTAGTATTTGACCGGATCCAGTTGCAGTAACGCCATTAATAGAACCTGCTACATCCAGCCCAGTTGTTTCAACGGCAGTGCCAAACAGATCAAGTTCGCCATTGCCGCCGGTAATTTCAATTGCTGATGCTGAACCATATCGATTTGATGTAATTGTTAAGACACCTGCAGATTCTGTAACTGCTACACCAATATTTTCTGACGAGAATGCCGAATCACCATTTATTTTGGATTGAATCTCAGCGGCAAGAGAAGTTGCAGTGTAAACACCTGCACCAAGTGTAATATTGCCGCTAACTCCATCTATTGTGAGATCTAATGTGTCATTAACACCAGAATTAATTGTGAGTGCAGCAGCCACACCGCCAACTGCTGTGCTTTGTGTTGCGATTTGGCTAATATCTAGAGAGTAATTGCCATTTATCGTGTCAGATGTTGCGCTTACAAATGAGACAAAACTGTCACTGGTTTTTCCCACTGAGGCAAATAATGTGGATATATCTTTGCTGCTATCAGCAGCAGCTTCACTAAACTTGCTGGCGTCGAAAGCAAGTGTTCCATCTGTTTGGAACGAAATGCCAACTTCTGAAAGCAACCCAAGGCCGCCGCCAGCTGTAGTTAGTGGGTCGGAGATTGCATTGCGTATTTGGTTCTGGATGGTGCGGGTTGTAAAATCACCTGTAAGTACTGAAGCACGATTATTCGCCGAATCAAACTTAGTGAGATCTGTAATTGTTTTATTTAAGTCATTAAATGCCTTAACAAAATCGGAAGCAGCGCTCTGAGCACCTGAGTTGTCTTGCGTGATACTTAACGTCGATGATTCACCAACATTGGTTTTTAATAAATTTAATGTGACGCCTTCAATTGCGTCAGTAATTGTGTTTGATGCTTTGCTAATTGCTATGCCATCAATAACCAGTGTTGCATTGACAGCGGCTACTGTTTCTGAAAGATTGGTTGTGCCGCCTGTAGAAGCGTCATAAGCAAGTTGTGATAGCCCAGCATTGTCTGTATTGTTACCGTCATCATCGGTTGTTGTTATTTTTAAAGCATTACTAAGGCCCGTATCTTTTGAAGC
>JAHZIU010000268.1 GCA_022601315.1 Betaproteobacteria bacterium | reverse complement strand
GCTGTCAGGCATATCGATGGATAATGTGAAGGTGCATTACAACTCATCGCAACCTGCGCAATTGAATGCGCACGCTTATGCGCAGGGGACGGATATTCATTTGGGACCAGGACAGGAGCAGCATTTGCCACATGAAACTTGACATGTGGTGCAGCAGATGCAGGGAAGGGTTAAACCGACTACCCAAGCGAAAGGTTTTGCCATTAATGACAATGAGAGTCTTGAGACTGAGGCTGATCAAATGGGTGCTAGGGCGCTTAGCAATGCGTCGCTTAAATCTCGTTTGCCGTCAGCGCAGGAGAGCAGTCAGAGTGCGCAATACCTGGGGCAACAATTTGATGTGACTCAACGCTTGAATTCAGGTGCGCAGGTCAGGCAGTTTGTCTGTGGCATGGGTTCGCCTCCATCTCTAGATGATGTTATTACTAAGGGGACAAAAAGCAAACCGAGTGATATTGCCGATCAAATCGAATCTGGTTCAGAATCATTCAAAGCACTGAGAGGGCGGGCTGATAAGGAAGTAGCGGATACTTTTGGTAAGGGTAGAAAAGTGACATATAACGACAAACCCAAAGAGGGAGGAGGCACTGGGCCAGCGTATTATAAAGATGGAGACACTTTTTATGATAAAGGAGCTCCATTACCCCAGACGGTGCTTAACGTGATATTTGAAACAGCCAATGCGGCTCAGGCAGGGCTATTTAAGAAAGTAGAAAGTGATTTTGATGATGGAACCCTTATGGACAAGGAATTATCAGCATATATTGATGATCCTTCCGAATTGGGTAGCTTGCAGGACGATTATGATAGCCTGGCCTCAAAACGCTCGCTGATTCAGGAATATTACGAGTGGAACAGCTGTCAGATCGCCAAGGACTCGCTGCTAGATATTGCACCAAAATATATAGAGGGAGGTGATGTTGCATCTATTACCTGGGAGAGCTCTTTTGGTGCCATACTGAACTGTAAATCGTTCGAGCAATATTATAAGCTTGCTGGAAAAACGCATAGAGGTGCAGTACAGGCAACCTTGATGCCTAAAGTGAAAACCAAGGGAAAAGGCGGGCAGGTGAGCATTGAAGGCCTGTTCTAACGACTTATATTGCCAGTGTGAAAGAGATTGATTTAATAGAAGTACTTGCTGATATCCGCGCGCGAGTGCTTGCACTGGGTGAAGCTGCATGGCCTGAGCTTTCATACCTGATTGAACGAAGTCTTCCCAATCCACTTCCTCCAATGTCGTTGTTACCCATTGTGGCCAGTGAGGCTATAGGGATACGTACAGATAAAGTGATTGAGGTTGCTGCACATATTGTGTTGCTGGATATCGCCTTGCGGACAGTAGATGATTGTGCAGACGAGGATAATCCCAATGCTCTTTACAAGTTTATCGGCATAGGAAGAGCCATGAATTTGGCAATGGCCTTGCAAACGATTGTATCAAACGGATTGGGGTGCTTGAATTCTATCAGTAGTGAATATTATATGTCATTACTACAGGTGTGTCGCGGACAGGAGCTTGATATGAAACATGCTGCGACAACCATGGAAGAATATGTCAATATTGTCAAGCTAAAGACGGTTGCTGCTTATCGTTTTTCAGTGCTGGCCGGCGGGCTGGCTGGCACTGAAGATAAAAAATTATTGGCACAATGTGCTTTATGTGGAGAACATCTTGGCTGGATGGCACAAATTCTCGATGATATAGAATCACTTTGGTTTCCTGCAGTCAAAAATCGGCAAATGGAAGAGCTTTTTACCTTCCCAGTATTTTATGGTTTGGAAAAAACACATCCGGCAGCCGCAGAATTGAAGGTCTATATGGATAACGCACATATGGACAGATCTGAAATATGCGCACTCTTGGATGATATGAATATCCGTCAGGAACTCATGACTTTAGCCCTTGATCATCGAGACATGGCTTACCAGGTGCTCGGTAAACCATTTTGCCAGGAAGGGGTAGTCACACTTAAAATTTTGCTTGATTGGTTGTTAAGAGATGGAGCGAGATTGTTAGAACAAAATTGATGGGATTGATACGCTATGTTGCCCTCAATTGTTAAAAGCGGGCATAAGGGATCATCCCAAGAAGTGGTCGTGGAGCAGCTAAAATGCAATGGAGGGGGAGCTTTAACAGCATCGTGGTTGGCCTGACAAATAATCTGAATTGTTTGCAGGAAAAAAACGATAAAGTAAGGAAACTATGTGCCTCAGTTCAATATTGTTGAAAGCTTCATTTTCTATGAAGTGGACATTAAAAATAGTAATAGATTTTATAAAATCAAGAAAATTTTGGATACCTTGTAAATAATCGTGCAAAAACGATTTGGTTTAGTATCTGTTTCACCCGTTCTATACCATTCCAAGCGGTGATTTCTTTTTTAGTAAATCGGAGTTTAGCCCTCATAAAATACCCGTAAAGAAAATTCTTACATTGCAAGTAAACAGTAGCTGATCAGAGAAAACATAATATTAACAATTTGTTCTAATGATTTTTGTAAGAAATGGGCGGTCTGAATTCAACGTTGTTCTTAACTTTCGTTTAAATTGGCCGATAAAAGTCACACTAGTTTTCTACCGAAAGTGAATGTCAACAACCCTCTATATAGTTCGTTTAAATAATAACAGGAAAAAATAAAGGTAATTTCATGTCTGAAAATAACACTCTTCTGATTGTCGATGATAGCAGAGTATCTAGGATGATGATTTCTCGGCTAATACAAAGTAAAAGGCCTGACTGGCAATTAATTGAAGCTCAGAATGGAGAAGAAGCGCTCGATATCGCAAAGGCAAGTGACATTGATTACTATTCAATTGATTTAAATATGCCTGGAATAGATGGGCTAGAGGTGATCAGTCAATTACGTCATAAGTTGCCAGCGTCGAGAATGGTTTTGATGACAGCAAATATCCAAGACAGCGTAAAAGAAACAGCGATTAAATTAGGCGCGAGTTGCGTTCATAAGCCTGTCACTGAGGAAACAGTCAATCAAATGCTGGAGTTTTTCGATGGATAGTAGTTCTCAATTCAGCGAGCTGGAAACAGATTTATTGGCTGAATTGTTTAATATCGGTGTGGGAACTGCAGCTGATTCGTTAAGTAGAATGGTGAACCAAGCAGTCAAATTATCTGTACCTTCTGTGGAATTTAGAACAATCAAAGATATGTCTGATTATCTGGGCGGTGATGTCGAGATATGCAGTGTCAGTCAGGAGATGAAGGGCACTTTCGACGCGCGTTCAATGTTGTTTTTTCATGAAGAAAGCAGTATGGAGGTTGTAAGGCAACTCATGGGGAGCCATTTGCCGGATGAAATGGTTGCAGAAATGCAGGAAGAGGCTTTGAACGAAATTGGAAATATCGTACTCAATGCCTGTATTGGTTCAATTGCATCTTCTTTTGCTCAGAGTTTTGAAGTGGACTTGCCTGTGTTTCAAAAAGGAAAACCATATAATTTACTTACACCTTCCGTATCTTCGGAAGATGATAGCGTGTTGTTAATCCGAATTCATATGGAGTTAAAAGACTGTGCAGTAAAAGGTTACCTGGCGTTTTTACTTGGCCAGACATCGCAGGAAAATCTTCACAACAGCTTGAAAGTCATGTTAGAAAAATTCGGCTGATAGATATTGGTGAGCCATTTAAGTGGAATCTCTTAATTTCGAATTACTGTTTAAAACAGTTAACGAATCAGACCTGGGGATTATTCTTCTTGATGTTGATTCGAAAGTTTTGCTTTGGAACGACTGGATGGCTGTTCATTCTGGAAAACCAGCCAGTCAGGTAGTGCATCAATCTCTGATACAGGTTTGCCCTGAAATAGAGGGATCGAGAACAAGCGAAGCCATAGTCAATACACTTAAAACCGGACAACCGGCGGTGATCTCAAATACTTTTAATCGTGCACCTTTTAATCTTTACCCAAAAAACGCGCTAAGCCAGAAAAACATAACAGACCCAATTCAGCAAGCGTTAAAAATCATACCTTTATTTATTGCAGGGAAATCCCAATACTGCCTGATTCAGATTACTGATGTGAGTGCGGCAGTCAAACGAGAAACTGCACTTGAGCAACAGATACGTGATAGAAAGAAGGCAGAGCAGGTTTTGTCAGATGAGCGTGCATTATTCATCGCTGGACCTACGGTGGTCTTAACCTGGACAGTCGACCCTGAACCGAGAATTAATTATATATCACCGAATATAGAGCTGATGCTCGGTTTTACAGAACAAAAGTTCACACAGACCGGGTTTCATTTTATAAACTTGATGCACCCAATGGACGTTGAGAAATATAATAAAGAGATTGAAATTAATAGTAATAATGATTCACCATATTTCGAACAAGAATTTCGTCTTGTAAATGCTGAAGGGGAATATCGTTGGTTCTACAGCTTAACCGCAATTAATCGGGATTCCACTGGTAATATTTCGAGATTTTCAGGTTATCTGCTTGATATTACTGAGCGGAGAAACTATCAAAATCTGGTCGAGCATCAAGCCTATTATGACGAGCTTACAGGGTTGCCTAATAGACGAATGTTTATGGATCGACTCGAACAGGAATTGGGCAGAGCTAAAAGGCATGGTTACATGGGTGCTTTATTCTTTATTGATATTGATCGATTTAAGATCATAAACGATTCACTCGGTCATGAAATCGGTGATTTACTGTTAAAAATTATCGCCGATAGACTTAAAAGTTGCATACGCCTGGAAGATACAGCCGCTAGACTCGGCGGAGATGAGTTTGTTGTAATACTATCAAACCCCGGCGGGAAACCTGAACAGATAACTCAAAATGCTTTAGCTGCGGCTAAAAAAATTCGAGCGGCGATTGGTGAAAAGCTTCAGTTAAAAGAGAACGAAGTTCATTCGACTCCGAGTATAGGCATCGTTACTTTCCCAACTCAGAATACCAGTAACGCCGAAGATCTTATTCGCTTTGCAGATACTGCCATGTATAAAGCGAAAAATGAAGGCAGGAATAAAATTCGTTTTTTCAACCCAGACATGCAGAATCATGCAGATGAGAGACTCCATCTGGAGGAGTCTATGCGGATTGCAATTGAACGGGAGGAATTTACACTCAATTACCAACCGCTGTTTGATAATCATAATTCTATTATTAGCGCCGAAGCATTGATCCGTTGGCAACACCCGACAAAAGGTTGGATT
>JAHZIU010000267.1 GCA_022601315.1 Betaproteobacteria bacterium | reverse complement strand
TGCGACGGTTGCAGAACAAGCTATTCGCTTTCCTACTGATCTGGGTTTATTGAATGAGAGTCGCGAAATAAGTGAGCAGATTATTGATGCTCTGTACCCCTTATCGGGCGCAAAAGCAAAGCCACGAACCTATCGCCAAACGGCACGCAAAGATTACCTGGGCATTGTGAAGCAGCGTCAACCTACGGGTAAGAAGCTTCGCGCGGGCATCAAGAAACAATTGCAGTATTTGCGTAGAAACTTTCAACATATCGAACAGCTATTGGATGCACTCCCAGGAAGAGCGATTCCGCTGCCTTATACCTTATTGCGTAAGTACTGGATTATCCAGCATGTGCATGCTCAACAAGAAGAGATGTATCGTTTAAAAGTGAAACGATGTGATCATCGTATCGTCAGTATTCATCAGCCACATGTACGCCCCATCAAGCGTGGCAAAGCAAACAAAGCAGCTGAGTTTGGTGCCAAACTGAGTGTTGGCCTGAGCGCGTCAGGTATTGCCAGTGTTGATCATATCAGCTGGGATGCTTTCCATGAAGGCAATGACTTGCCGACGCAAGTTGAAGCCTACAAGCAGCGTTATGGATATTATCCGCAAAGTGTATTGGGGGATACTATTTATGGCACTCGAGAGAACCGGCGTTATCTGAAGGAAAAAGGTATTCGTTTTTCTGGAAAGCCACTGGGTCGCCCACCACAGATGGCACAAGAAAATCGAACAGAATTCAAGAAACTACAAAAGCAAAGACGAGAAGACTATCGGCAGCGTATCCCAGTTGAAGGCAAGTTTGGACAAGGCAAAAACGGCTACAATCTGAATTACATTCGGGCAAAAACAGCACGTACTAGTGAAGCATGGATCAATAGCATCTTTCTGGTTATGAACCTGATGGTGTTGTTGAAGGTTTTTATTTGGCTTCGCGCGTGCTGCTATAAATATGACCTATTGATCTTTACATACGGCTTGAATATATTTCAAAGCCTCAGAGAAAGGTCAGGCTATAGTCACAAAGTTTGCTGACTTTCTGAGGAGGCTCTAAATACGACGGTTTTCATATTGCGCGTTAACTTGGCAATATGAATTATTAAAACATCAATCAAACTTGTCGAAAGCGTAATCTTTCAATATAGCGGATAAAAAGGCCGCTATTCATTATTTTAATTTAAGGCAAAAAACTTATTCTTTTCAGAATTAATAGCACAGAAAGCCATACTTAGAGCGCAGATTTTTAGAAAATACAGTTTGTTCTTACGACTCACTTGCTGGTTTTTAACTTGCCCTGTATTGAATAAAACGCACATGCTCTCTACGCCGCAGGATAACTGCGTCTCCGTCGCGAGCACGCTCAATTCAATACAAGGCCGCGTTTAAATTCCATCAACTGGCGCAATATTCAGGCTAGCGCCAAAAATAAATATATATTAATGTCTAACACCTTATGCGTGATAATTTCTGGAATTTTAGACCTGTCACCTTTTGTTACAGCATTTAAATCGGTTGACTCAGCACGGCAAAACCATGGCAATAGTCATTAACAAAAATCTTGGCCCAAATTTAGTTGCCGCGGCAATCGTTGTGTTTGGACTGCTGGCCCCGACGCCAATTGACAAGTACCTGCTCTATACCGGCATGTTTGCACTGTCTGGCGCGTTGACAAACTGGATGGCGATTCATATGCTGTTCGAGAAAGTACCGGGGTTTTATGGTTCGGGCATTATTCCTTTGCATTTTGAACAATTCAAAGATGGCTTTCATAATTTAGTCATGCGAGAGTTATTCACCAAACAAAGTGTCGGGCGATTTTTTTCTGCTCAATCAAATGGCGCCGATTCATCGATCGACTTCGACCCTGTCATTCGCAATCTCAATTTGGACGATACCTACGATCAGTTGGAGGCGATCATTATGAGTTCAAGCTTTGGTGGAATGATAGGCTTGATTGGCGGTAAAAAGGCACTAGAGCCAATGCGCGAACCCTTTAAGAACATAATGCACGACTTTCTATTTAAAACGGTACATTCGCCAATTTTTCAAAAGGCAGTACATGGCCAGATAAAAAGCGTAGTCACCAGCGACGATTTCATCAGTAGAATTGGCGTCATCGTGCGCGAACGGCTGGACGAACTGACACCGCAAATGATCACGGAAATTATTCAGCGCATGATCCGTGAGCACCTGGGGTGGCTAGTGGTCTGGGGTGCAGTAATAGGCGGGTTAATCGGCCTGGTCAGCGCCATTTTTATCTAAACGCATACACCGTTAACGATTGAACATATTGATTTTGTAGCCTCCAATAATTACTGGAATGTTAAATCTGTCACCTTTGGCATACTTGTTAGATGGCACATTGGAACTATCACCTACTTCTCGTTGAGTCGCAAGAATTCTGTCTTGGTCTGCCATATGCCATACAGAACGCCAAGTTCATCCTTTGCCTCCTCTCAACGATCACGTTGCTCTTGTGGTTGATGCCGGCCTGCTCGATTGATATAAAACGTTAACATGGCCATCGCGGACCGGAAAGGTTCGGTTTTACGGCGCTGGCTAGCATCTGCTGATTTTTTAAGAGACAACGCAATTTCTCGAGGATTGGTCAGCGCGAATACGCCAGCCTGCAGATCAAGCGCATCACTTGTTTCCGTTACTTTCTGTGACCAATGACCACTCTCTTCAGCCGACTCCTCAATTTTCTTTTGCATTAACCTGTGGGTATTAACCGCGCGTTCCAATCTGCTGGTTTTTAATCAGCCTTCGCCCTACCAAGATGCGAAGATATAACCCAAGAGATTTAATCAGCTCCTTTTGCTACGCCTTGTGATGGCGGCACTTCAGGTGTTTCATCAGATGGCTCGTCTGTTACATCTTCAGCAGGGGTTGAATCTTCTTTATCTGCTGCTGATGCCATTGTTTGAGGTGGCTTGGGTGGACGAGGGGGCTTGCCATCCATAATATCCTTGATTTGATCGCTATCAATCGTTTCCCATTCCAACAAAGCTTTTGTCATGGCCTCGACTTTATCTTTATTTTCCTCAAG
>JAHZIU010000035.1 GCA_022601315.1 Betaproteobacteria bacterium | reverse complement strand
CTACCTTTACTGCGACGCAAAATTGGTTTTATTTTCCAAGATCACAAACTACTATTTGACCGTAATGTTTTCGACAACGTATTGTTGCCACTACAAATTAACAGCTTCGATCATAAATTAGTTACTGGGCGGGTGAATGCCGCACTCGAAAAAGTAGGTTTATTGAAAAAAGCAAAAGCCCTTCCGATCACGCTGTCTGGTGGAGAACGACAACGACTCTGTATTGCCCGTGCAGTAGTTCATCGCCCTATCATTCTTATTGCAGATGAACCCACCGGTAATCTTGATGCAGCCTACGCAAAAGATATACTCGATATGTTCACATCTTTTCATCAGGTTGGTGTCACCATACTGATCGCAACACACGATGCGGCAATACTGGAAAAAACCGAACATCGTATTCTTCAACTCGACCAAGGACAAATCGCCGCATGATACAAGCTTGGCTAATGCAGCATTGGCATGTGTTTGTATTCACACTTAAACGCCTGATTTCAACGCCCGTAACAAGCCTGCTCAGCGTTATCGTCATTGGTATTGCTTTCAGTTTACCCGCTGGTATCTATATCCTTATGGATAACCTACGTTCAATCTCTGGACAAGCGGCTGGCTCTCCACAAATGAGTTTATATTTCAAAACAGACGCCAGCAAAAGTGACATAGAGAAAATTAGACAGCGTCTTGAAGAAAACGCACAAATTGTTCATTTACAATTCATTTCCAAAAAAACTGCATTACAGCAATTACAACAAAGTAGCGGCGTTGTGGATATAACAAGTGGTTTAGCGCGTAACCCTTTACCCGATGCTTTTGTCGTCAATACACTTGATTCAACAGCCGAAGCACTGAAACAATTACAAACAACCATGCAAGCTTGGCCAAAAATTGAACATGTGCAATTTGATGCGGCATGGGCAAAGCGTCTCAATACAATGATAGAGTTTGGGCGCACAGTGGTGCTCATGTTATCCGTTCTGCTAAGTATTGCCATCATTGCTGTGATGTTTAATACAATTCGCCTGCAAATTCTGACCAAACGGGAAGAGATTGAAGTGTCCAAATTAATTGGCGCAACCAACAGCTTTATTCAGCGCCCCTTTCTCTATTTTGGCGCAATTCAAGGCCTACTCGGTGGAATCACGGCATTGTGTATTATTGCATTGGCAATTCAGACATTGAATGAAGAACTGACAGAAATCGCCCAGCTTTATACGCTTAATCTTCACTTACAGCACCTCTCTACAGGCGATAATATAAGTCTCCTGTTGTTTTCAACCTGGCTCGGGTGGTTAGGGGCACGAATTTCAGTTGCAACCCATCTCTGGCAAATTGAGCCCAAATAAATTCTTCTATTACCAGGAACCTTTTCAAATAATTGGCACTCTTAAGGTGTGAGTGCTAAAATATTAATAAAAGATGCAATTGATTAGTAAGTTTAACAAACAGGTGAGGAGAATATTATGACGAACGCTTTAACACTACCTTCAATGGGAGGAAGTCTTGAGAGTTATATTCACTCGGCAAATTCCTTCCCTATTCTCTCCCAAGAAGAAGAAATCAACTTGGCGAGACGTTTACGAGATGAAAACGACATCAATGCTGCCCAGCAGTTAATCTTGTCACATTTGCGCTTTGTCATTGCAATAGCCCGTGGCTATAAAGGATACGGCCTGCCACAAGCTGACTTAATCCAGGAAGGTAACGTCGGCATGATGAAAGCAGTTAAACGCTTCGATCCAGAGCGCGGTGTGCGCTTAGTATCATTTGCTGTGCATTGGGTAAAAGCAGAAATCCACGAATTCATTATGCGTAACTGGCGTTTGGTAAAAATTGCCACCACCAAGCAGCAGCGTAAATTGTTTTTTAATTTACGCAGCATGAAACAAGGCCTCGACACCATGAGTCCTCAAGAAGTCAATACCATGGCTGAGAAACTAGGGGTTAAAACTGAAGAAGTAATTGAAATGGAGAAACGCTTCAATGGCGCTGACGTTTCATTAGAACCCCTATCAGATGAAGATGACAACTATGGACCAGTCGCTTATCTAACCAACGGCGACGAACCATCACAAGAATTAGAAGCATTACAAAACCATCATTTACGTGGCGAAAGTTTAAAACAATCACTAGACAGTCTGGATGCTCGTAGCCGCCGGATTATTGAAGCACGCTGGTTAAGAGAAAAAGACACTGCAACATTACATGATCTGGCAGATGAAATGGGTGTTTCCGCAGAACGTATTCGCCAAATTGAAGCCAAGGCAATCCAAAAAATGCGCGGCGTAATGACTTCAAATTCAACCAATTAAATTTAATTCCAAACACTTAAAACCAAAACCAAGTTCCTGTAGCTCTACACAGGAACTTAGCTCATTTAGTCCTAAATTTATACCTCCTGGTCAATTGTACTAACATAAACTAACATATTGATCAGACCATTAAATAGTTCTTCACAAGTTGCATCTATTGCGTCTGGGTCTTGTGTACAGAACGATGCATCACTCGTTGAAACATGCCTAGCGGGTCATCCACTTGCCGAGTCAATAAGCCCGGCAATACAACGTAGTCAGCGTATTAGGCTATAAGCTGGCAAGTAAAACATTTAATTCTTCCTTCATTTCTTCCAGCCTAACCTTCACTAATTTATTTAATTGTAACATTCAAGCCCTAAGTTGAAAATAGTTTTACTGGTAGTATAATGAGCATATACCATTGAATAAAGAGGCTTTTCATGGGAACATTAACAAAGATTGATGTACGGGTTATGGCTGTCGGTGGAAAGTTTCTTGGTGATGATATTGGTGGTGCTTTGATTACAATAACCGACGCAAAAACCGGTGAGCTATTAGCTAAAGGCACTACCAAAGGTGGTTCGGGTGAAAAAAAGCTGATGGAAGTATCGATTACTCGTACCAGTATTTGGCCTGTAAATGACGCATCGGTATTTACAGCAACGCTCGATATAGACCGACCAACATTAATACAAATCAGCGCCTATGGCCCGTTAGCTGCACCACAGGCTGCAAATACAACAACCACAAGCCAATGGGTCTACCCTGGAAAAGACATTACAGGCGGCAAAAATGGCGGCGGTTTATTTCTAGAAATCCATGGGCTGGCAGTTCAAGCATTAAATCCACCAACGCATTATATGCCATCAACCGCGCCATCAAATGTGGAGATTAAAGCCAATGTGACCATGATGTGCGGTTGTCCAATTAGTATAAAGAACACACCTTGGTACTACAAAGCGTTTGAGGTCACCGCCGAGATTATGAAGACAGGTAATAATTCAAAAACCGAGAAACTACCATTGGTTTTTGATAAGAATGCACCGTTGGGTGCTCCAAGCCAGTTTTCTGCACAATGGCAAGTCCCTCCAAATCGCACTAAAAAACCAGAAATTTATCAGATTTCAATCAGCGCCTTTCAGGAAAAAACCGGTAACACTGGAATCGATTATACGACAATTATTATTCCGCCGAAAACCAAACGGGCTACTAATACATAGCAACACATAAAGCCTAAATTTTATTAAAATTTTTGTATTCAGTCGGGGCTGACACCTTTGCTTCTTAAAGCATTATAAAAATTCTGGACGAATACCACTAGGAACTGAAGAAGCGCTGATCATTCATTTAACCCTGAATTAAGCAGCGCCTCCTAATATACATTGTCTATCTAACAGCGATGCCTTGCGGTGTTACACCGTTGTCCGAAAAATTTGGCAACCCTGCACTTGCATTCAGAAACCTTAAGCTACCATCTCTACGATTCACTCTATAGGCGCTGACATCACCCGTTCCGGCATTAAGGACATAAAGAAAACGTCCATTTCTAGTAATTGTCGCATCGGTTGGTAATGCGCCGTTCAAATCTGCGCCCACCGCATTCTCTAATGATAATTCTCCGCCGCGTTCAATTTGGTAACTACTGATTGTGCTGCTTCCTGTATTAATGGTGAAGGCAAATCGACTGCCATTTGACACAATCCAGCAACTGGCTTGTTGACCATTTGCAACGGCTGAACTAATAGGAAGCAGTGTATTATCACGAGTGAATCGATAAGACGATGCGGAACCTGCAGCCTCTGTAACTAAAACAGTGCCATTTCTCGCAATAACAAAATCAAAAGGCACATCACCTTCTGAACGTGTTGAAGATGGTGTTTGTTCAGGAATACCATTTCTGTCTAGATCGAAAACTAATAACTCTCTGTCGCCTGCATTAGTAATGATCAAACGACGATTCTCTCTATCAAATCCCACCTGGCCCGGTGTGAGCGGAACTTCTGTGCCATCGGGAAATACAGGATTATTTAAACCTAATGAGCGAATTGATTCATTAATAACCGATAAAGAGCCATTACGTTGCACCTTGTAACCAACAATATTACCCGCTCCACCTGCATTTAGAACATAAAGAAGATCATCGTCAATGGTTAAACTAACAGGGAAATCACCGCCCGAGCCAATTGTTTGAATTAAACTTAAATCACCTGAACTTCTAACGCGAAAAACTGATATTTCGTTTGACCCCGCATTGACAACATAAAGATTTCTGTTGTCTTCACTAAGGAGTACTGAATTCTGCGAACCCAAAGAATCTATGGGCGCATTGTCGCCAGCACCTAAGCCATCGGTATCAATATGGCGAACAAAAGATATCTCACCTTGTCTGTTACGTTCATAAATAGCAACTTGGTTGTTTGTTGGATCGTTTGTAGCTGCATAAACATTTCCATGGCCCCGAGTCGCAAAACTATTTGTTGAAAAACCTAATATTAAAGCCAAACTCAGAATATAAATAAATCTGTTCATAATATTTTCCTAAGTAAAATCCGCATAGCAGATTGATGAATAAAAAACGCTTTTTGCATAAATCTATACTTCTTATGAGTGCTCCCACTTAATAAAGGTCTTGCTGCAAGCGGAGATCAAACACATCCAGTAAAGATTTAAGTTTTATGCAAAACATATTTTGTCAAAATCAACTCACGATAAAATCACGCGAAAATCACTTTTTTATCACAAAGAAAAAAGAAGAATAAAATGGTCAAAAATAAAGTTTTGGTGAGTAATGACTATATAATGACAAGCTCTAAAAAAATGAGTATTTGCATGAAGCAATAACTCTGATTTCACTCCTTTATGGATGATTATATTTTTAAAGTGTTTAGTAACTCATCAATTACTACTTGGACAAGGTCTTCTAGATAAAGTTGGATGGAGCGCATCGGTTGCTTACTTTAACCCTGTGAAGGTATAACCAAATAAGCCTGCGGCTTTACCGGAGGCAATTT
>JAHZIU010000266.1 GCA_022601315.1 Betaproteobacteria bacterium | reverse complement strand
TGTATGCCATGGTTCTTGATGGCGTACCTCGTGTCGATTTACGTGGTGGACTCATCGAAGGCACAGTTTGGGATGTTACCTGGCAAGAGGTGTCTGATCCTGATGCGCAAACTGCGCGCTGCTTTGATCAAGCAACCGATGCCGCAATCATCGAACGTGGCGAAGGTTGCTGGTACGACGAAGGCAAAATTTACTTTGTTTCCACTTCTGGTGGCACAGCAAATCTTGGCCAGATCTTCTGCTACGACCCACGTAAAGAAACACTCACAATATTGTTTGAATCAACAAATGCAGTCACGCAAGTTGACGGCCCGGACAATATCGCTGTAAGCCCGCGCGGTTCAATTTTAATGTGCGAGGATGGCGGTTCAAACCCAAAACGCTGTGTCGCTTTAACCAAGTCAGGCAACACATTCCCCTTTCTTGAAAACCGCATCCATCTTGACCAAGGTGATTTGGCAACAATTGATGCTGTGTATCCAGGCACGCAAGCATTCTTTTGGGATACTGTTGGCGAATCTACCGATGGCTCAAGCCGCAAAAGCTTTACCAGCAGAGAACTGGCAGGTGCGACTTTTTACGGCCGTTGGTTATTTGTCAATATCCAATCACCCGGTGTGACATTTGCAATTACCGGCCCATGGGAAAAAGGGGCGTTGTAAAAACCTGTTCTTCGAGGCACATGGAAATCGGTTACATCTTGCAGACAATACACATGAGATTGTATCTGCAATACAGCAATAATCGATTTCCGCATGTGCCGCCTACTATAAAAAATATTTTTAACTATTACCTATTAACTTATTGGAGGTCGTCGATGAAATTTTCTTCGATGAAACTAATTTTAGCTTCTTTGTTTATATTTACAGTATTAACCATTGGAACAACAGCACAGGCCACAATCACAGGCGATGTCACAGGTGGCGGCACGTTCTCTGATAATATCAATTCTGATAATGGCTGGATCACGGAAAGCCCTGCTGGCAACCGCGTAGATTTTTGGACTTTCACAGCCCAGGCGAATGACGTGCTATCTATCGACATTACCTCACAGATAGATTTCGGCATTAGCATTTATTTTGGCGAGGTTATGGATAATCTTGGTTTTGCGTTTAATAATAATGGAAATTTTACTGATCCCACAACGTCTAATGTGGGCACCTACATTGACGGCACAAACGGTCTTTTTGGTACCGTAGGCAGTAGCTTGTCAAACATTAGCTTAGCCAATGCCGGCATTTATACTATTGCGGCTGGTGGTGATTTGGGTTTTGGTGCTTCTGGACCATTTAGTTATTCAATGGACATCGGTATCACAAACGCTGTACCTGAAGCTGCTACCTTACCGTTATTATTGGGCGGCATGATCAGCTTAATGATGATGCGCCGTAAGCCCTCCTGATTTTTCTATTCTTTTCAATATTTATAGCCCGTATGAAATAAACGGGCTTTTTTTTATTGCGGTACAAACATTTGAAGTCATTTTATGTGCTGAATTGATCAACACCATGACTCAAAACTTTAACCTCACTTACACATGAGCGTAATACGCGTGTGTTAATTTACAAGAAAAGTCACAAAAATCACTAAATGGAGATAGCTGTTATGGGCCTAAGTATTTGGCAGGTTTTATTAGTTGTAATTTTGTTTATGCTGTTATTTGGACGAGGCAAAATACCTGCCTTGATGTCTGATTTGGCGACCGGAATTAAGAGTTTTAAAGCTGGAATCAAAGAAGATGAACATGTACCGGCAGTAGATGCGGACAAAGATAACCCCACGGCAAAACATACCGCAACAGTTAACAATAAGACTAACAGCGTTTAGCCAAACGCTTTTTATTCAAAGATGCAAATAATATGTTTGATCTAAGTTGGGCAGAGCTGATTTTTGTGGCGGTCTTGGCACTCATTATTGTCGGACCTAAAGATATGCCAAAACTATTCAAAATATTTGGACAGGCCACCGGCAAGTTGCGGCGGCTGTATCGTGACTTTCAAGGCGGTGTTCATCAACTTGAAAATGAGATTGATATTGCCAGTAACAATGTAAAAGACCCTGAACCCTGGAAAGCATTGATGCCGGAACATATCCGAAATTTACCGGATGATTTCATGCCCGGTTCGATGACTGCAGAACAACATCAGTCTCGGCAAAGAATGCGTGAAGAATTTTTAAAGACACAAGAAGAAAAAGCTACAAATTCAGACAGCACCCAAAAACCATGAAAGAAAACCAACTTGATCTGTCAAAAGCACCGCTACTGGTACATTTGATGGAGCTGCGTCGAAGGCTATTACATTGTCTGCTATTTCTTGCACTTGCATTTTGTGTCAGCTATTACTTTGCAGAAAATATATATGGCTTCTTATTACAACCACTGGAAAAAATTTTTGCAGCGGATGGTCACAGCAGACATATGATATACACTGGCCTGCACGAAGCGTTCTTTACCTATTTAAAACTGTCTTTTTTCATGGCTGTTTTCTGCACGATGCCGCTCATGCTGATTCAAGTATGGAAATTTATTGCGCCCGGTCTATACCAGACTGAACGCAAGTCAATCATTCCGTTATTTATCATGACACCTGTTTTCTTTTTGCTTGGCTCAGCACTGGCGTTCTACGTTGTGATGCCACTGGCTTGGGAATTTTTTCTGAGCTTTGAATCACTCGGAAGCGATACGAAAATGGCCGTTCAATTAGAAGCCAGAGTCAGTGAATATCTAGGGTTAGTTATCCAACTTATTCTGGCATTTGGATTAAGTTTTGAATTACCTATTCTATTACTCGTGCTGGCAAAAGCCGGCATCATGACGGCGGAAGATCTGGTCGCTTATAGAAAACATGCAATTGTTGTCACATTCTTAATTGCAGCATTCATCACGCCGCCAGACTTAATTTCACAAATCGCCCTGGGCACCCCTGTCCTGCT
>JAHZIU010000265.1 GCA_022601315.1 Betaproteobacteria bacterium | reverse complement strand
GGTACAGAAGCAAGTCCTTTTTCATCAAAGCAAGGAAGAATGTACTAAAGGTTCTCTATATTGTCAAACACATGAGGACGATAGAAAAACACAAAAACGCTCATTTTTACTGTCTCTTTCTAGAGACAGTAAAATATCATACAAATCAATTAGTTATATTATCAGCCCGTGTAAACATTAAAAAATCGCAACAATCTTTATTTAAAACTTTAAGTAATATTTATAACCAATTGAATTATTATTATAAAATATATTGGCCTGAATATTGCATACATTAATATTAGATGGGTTGTATTTATTGAATCTAATTATTAAAAAAGGACCGTAGTTTATGAAAAACATTCAGTCGATTCTTCAGTTGATCATATTGATGCTGTTATTGACTTTTGTTTCATCTCCCGTATTTTCCAAAGACTCAGCGCTTAAATTCAAAGCGACGATTACTGAAATTGAACGGCTTGCAACGGGTGATAGCCAAATCATTGTCAGCTTAATTTCTGATTCATCTGATTTTGATATCCCTCTTACGATTAAAGCTGATACAAAGATTGGTTCAAATGGCCAAAAAATCAGTTTATCTGAACTGGAAACGGGTGACTACATTGAAGTGCGGGCATTTTTTAGTGTGGCGGGAATTGTTGCTGAAGAAATTGAATTTTACTCTGAAAGTTGCTATCAATTCGATACAAGAGTTGCCACCTACAGCGAATAAAAATTCCCCAACAAATCTGAAACAAGCATTGCTAATTAGCAAACTGTAACCAGACAACTATCAATCAACTGATTCTTCCAGCATAATAGGTCGCATGAGCGATGCTACCTCTTCAAAGACTGGATCATTTCTGGCAGAAGTTGATCAGTATAGTGCGCACAATTACCACCCACTCCCGGTCGTAATTGAGCGGGCGGAAGGGGTGTGGGTCTGGGATGTGGACGGCAATCGTTACATGGATATGCTCAGCGCATACTCAGCGCTGAATCAGGGACATCGCCATCCAGCCATTATCGCCGCCGCCCATGCGCAACTCGAAAAACTGACCCTAACCTCCCGCGCGTTCCATAACGATCAGATGGGGCCTTTCCTTAAAGAGCTCTGCAAAGCAACCGGTTTCGAACGCGCACTGCCAATGAACACTGGCATGGAAGCCGTCGAGACCGCAATCAAGATGGTGCGCAAATGGGGCTACAAAGTCAAAGGCGTACCTGCGGATCAAGCCGAGATTATCGTATGCGAAAACAATTTTCACGGCCGCACAACAACCATAGTGGGTTTCTCCTCGGAGGAACAATACCGATCTGGCTTCGGCCCATTCACACCGGGTTTTAAATTGATTCCTTATGGTGATGCCGGAGCATTGGCGGCTGCCATTAACGAAAACACGGTCGGATTCCTGGTCGAACCGCTACAAGGAGAAGGTGGTGTCGTAGTACCACCCGACGGATTCATCAGCAAAGTACACGCACTGTGTACAGAACACCGTGTTGCATTGATGGCCGACGAGATTCAAACCGGCCTTGGCCGCACAGGCCGTCTGTTTTGTTGCGATTGGGAATCGGTTCGACCGGACGTCCTGATCATCGGCAAAGCATTGGGCGGCGGCGTGTATCCGGTATCCGCAATCATGGCCGATTCTGAACTGATGGGCGTTTTCACACCCGGTGATCACGGCTCCACCTTTGGCGGCAATCCGTTGGCTGCTGCCATTGGAAAAGCCGCACTCAGCGTAATTCTCGATGAAAGATTGCCCGAGCGCGCTGACCAACTCGGGACCTGGTTCATCAACGAACTACGCGCAATCAATTCACCGCATGTCGAACAAATACGTGGAAAAGGCTTGATGATCGGGGTCGTGATCAAGGAATCCAGCGGGTCGGCACGCCCGTTCTGCGAAGCGTTACAGGTGCGAGGAATCCTTGCAAAAGAAACACATCATCAAGTGATTCGTTTCGCCCCGCCACTCACGGTCACACAAGACGAACTCAACTTCGCGCTTGAGCAAGTCCGCACTGTGTTAAGTGTCTAATAGAAACACCCGATATTAGAATCATCTGCCGAAAAAATGAGAGAAGAAAAATGAAACCCCGATTTCTCATGTGCCCCCCGGATTATTTTGGTGTGGAATACAACATCAACCCTTGGATGACCGATAACTTAGGACGCGTTGACCATGCACACGCCAAAAATCAATGGCGCAATCTGTTCGACACTTTATCCAAACATGCAAAAATAGAATTGCTGGAACCACAACCGCGTTTGCCGGATATGGTGTTTACCGCCAACGCGGGTCTTGTAAAAGAAAACACATTCATTCCAAGCCGTTTTCAATACCCTGAACGCCAACCGGAAGAAATTCATTTTAGACATTGGTTTTCGTCAAAGGGTTATGATCTAGCAGACCTAGCAGACCCTGAAAACCTGAGCGAACCGGTTAGTTTTGAGGGCGAAGGCGACGCATTGTTGCAACACAATAAAAACCTCTTGTGGATGGGCTATGGTTTTCGCACAAACCCACAAACACGTGATCTGATCACAGATTTATTCCCACAATGTATTACGTTACAACTTGTTGACCCAAGATTTTATCATTTGGATACCTGCTTTTGCTTGCTGCCGGGCGGCCAGGTAATGTATTATCCGCCAGCATTCAGCCAGGAATCCCACCAAATTATTGAAGACAATTTTGCAATCGAGGATCGACTCGAAATCGACGAAGAAAATGCCCTCTATTTCACATGCAATGCTGTCGTCATTGAGAACAACCTGATTCTGAATCATGCCAGCCCTGCACTAATAAGCCAACTGGCGTCTTTAGGTTATAAAGCCATTCTGACACCTGTTGACGAGTTCTTAAAAGCGGGTGGTGGGACAAAATGCCTGGTGCTTTGTTTGTAATGGCCATAATCGACCAAAACATTGGTGTGTTGGTGTTGTAGGATGGATCAGCGAAGCGTCATCTGTCAAAACCAAAGAAACGAGCAAAATCAAAATTCCAAATCATTAATCAACTTCTCTCACCCACATCAAATGTCTTGATTTCACAACCCGCCCAATCAGACGGATAGATTCCACTCTCAACCATCGAATGGAATATCGAATACGGCCATTATCTAGTGCCTGACAGAAAACCAGTCATTGAACTGATTAATTTAGGTTAATTGGTAATTTTTCTGAACGGCGAGAATGCCACATAGAACCGGATTGGATCTTAATTTATAAAATAGACGAAGAAAATAATAAAATAATTTTTGAGCGGACAGGCTCACATTCAGACCTTTTCTAGTTGTTCCTATCCGCAACAAAACTGGCCAATTTTTATGTATTAATTGGCCAGTTATTCCAATAATATAATATCTGTAGGTCATATTACAGAATTTGCAATAGTGTAATGTTTTTTCGCATCGTATTTCACAAAGCCAGCTAAAAATACGTTCTCTTAAAATCGATGGGCGTTGATTAGTGCCCAAAGTCATATCATCGATTTTGGAACTCTCGACCTACGGTGCCTTGATCACACCCCACATGAAGTCAAATTTCGCCGAGCCGATCAAGGGTTGATCCAGTGGCTTACCGGTGGGGTTGAACGGCAACATGCCCGATGCAGCTGAACTGACCTTGCCTTTGGCATTGTACGACGCGTAGACGTGGCAGGCGATGCAGGAGGAAGCGGCGACTGTGCCGTTGCCGACAATCCCTTCAATAACCGAATTGCCTAGAATATACGGCGTCCCGTCCGCAGCGGTGTAATCGACCATTGATGCCTTCAGGCAGTAATTGCTCCACACGGCATCCAGCCCCGCATCACTCAGCATCTTCTTAAGCGCATCGGTTTTTTCGCATTTGCCATATCCGCCGTTCATATTACGGAGATTGGGTTTGACTTCCGGCTGTACCGCGCCGAATTTGTCCCAACATCCCATATAATCACAGCGGCCGGGATTCATTTCGTTTTCGAACGAACCCCACACCCAATTAGGGTTCTGGCGACTGCTCACATGGATTGAGACCACAGCATATTCAACACCGTTCGAAGTGTTGGTGTAATATTGCTTGCGCAGGTTTCCGACAGTGCCAAGCTCTGGAAGCCATTCGAGCATGTCTTTCACGGGCACCCAGTCTCCTTTGACCGACAGCGCAGTGGTGGGCATTTGCACGTTGAAATTCTCTGCATGAGCCTTGGCCAGTCCGGCTTGGGTGTTCAGGCCGTTTTGAACGATATAGTCAAATTGCGGTTTATTGCGCTTGGTTTCCTCGGCAATGCAGCCGGACATGGGGAAATTCCCGGTCGCAGCGCCGGGGGGTGGCGTGCAGGGTACATCGATAGGGCCGGAACCGTGAAGTTTTTGAGTTTGTAAAACGCTGGCTTGTAAGTTCTTCGGCGCGTCCGGCGCTGGCCAAACCGGTTTCACATTGAAAGTATCAGCATCCGAGGCCCAGGTTTCAAACACTACGGGAGAATGTTTGCCGGGAATTGCAGGGGCGGCAAATTTGGTCAAAGTCTGCCAGATGAATTCATCCGACATAATGCTTTTGCCGTCCACGGATCCTTCTTGCGCCGGTACGCCAACGGATATGGTCTTCTGTGCCGAGACCGACACTGCCTCCGCAATTGCCGAACTGATATTAGCGAAAAATAACCCAATAATTCCTGCTAAAAGAAAACTGCATGCTGAATATTTTTTTTTCATGACTCTCATCCCTATTAAGATTAACAAATAAAGCGGTTACATAAGAATCGTGTTCGAATTACAAAAAAAGATACTGCACCTTGTAGTGTGTTCTAATATGAAAATAATTTCAACTGTTTGAAAAATATCACCAAATACCACTGTTTATATTGTGGTTCAAAAAGATAATTTCATAAAACTAGGCGTGGTGCGGACTATCGACATAACGGATTTATGACAGAGATGATCAGGCAACACGATCCATGCGTCAATATGGAAAGGCTGCAATTGGCGAGTTTTACGAACGGCTGCCCGCAATTCGTTGATATGCAGAACTAACAATTGAGATTTCCGGTCGAGCAAATTTACCGTAAAAAAGTAAGTCCCGCCTGGCAATCGATTACGTCGGTAATTTGGCATTGATTGAGTTTACATTTATTGACAAATGACTCAAGAGCAGCGCATCATTAATTCCCTAAATATTGTTGACGGATGGCGCTTCGCTCTTCCGTCCTACTTATATTCCTACCACCCATCCCGATAAATGGTCAAAAGAGACTCCGCATTATCAACAAAGGTGGTAATGCTGTGCCGATTTAATCGCAGTGCATCAAGTTCTGACAAGCGTGTAGGCAACACTTCTCTTAACTTAAAATCAAACTGAATTAATGGCGTGATATGGTCTGCATTCAGGTAAAACTTGCCGGTTTCATCGGTATTGGATACCGGGTCGCGAATATCCGATATGACATGAATGAAATCTCGTAGCGCTTCATCACCTAATTGTATTTGGTTGCTTTTAATAAAATCCTCAGGCACCGGGGCTGAGTTAAACGCATAAGTTTCAAGACCGAATGTGGCACCAACTGCCTGTGCCAGCCCACCGCCTAATGAATGTCCGGTGACAATAATTTTGCGCCCTTGATGGCGATTCACAACATCTTGCGCAAATGCCACCGCATGGTCAAATTGCGGCCCATCCTGACCCAGTGTTAACAAACTGTCGGCTGCGACATCGAGTACCAGTTCTTTGGTTTCACTAAAGGAGCAAGGAAAATCACAGCTCTCTGTGCCGCGATACGCCAACACCAAATTACCACTATCCCGATCACTATAAAGGCCTGCTTGCATGCCGGAGCTTCTGTCTTTTGTTTCAATCAGATCCCAATTATCAACAACCACATTATCAAAATCATAAACCGCATCGGACAATTTTGCATAGGCGATTGATTCTCCAAGCAGATCGACCGCCCGCCGTTCATCCGGGTCCAGCATGCCATACGGCAACCAGGTTTCATTCGGAACATAGTCCGGATTGATATAAACGGCAGTCGACGACAACTCAAATAAGAAAACACCATTTTCCTGCAACAACTTTAAATCAACGGCAAAACGTTCCGTCCCAAATGTTCCGGGTACATCAACTTTGGGTATGCGCAACACATTACTGACGGAGGTAAATGCCGGGCTGTTCACATTCACCGTGTCGGTATTATCCGCTTCGGTACTTAACAACCGGAAATGATTTGATCGTTCAGCACCCAGCCACTGTAGCGACGCTTTAAATAAAAACGTCCCGTTATTATCCATCACCCGCGTTTGTTGCAAACAAACCACCCCGGTTTCACTCAAAAATGTAGCCGGCTCAGTCAATTCCGAGCATTCAATGGGCTGCGCCTGTGCTGACATAGCACAAACCAAAAGACTAAGAGGAAATAGCGCTTTATTAAACGTTTTTCTGATATCCATAGAAGCAATAACTCTGAAAGATTTTTCGTTCGACACAATATTTTTTAGCGGCCATTATCCCATAAAATCAGTTTGATAGAATATGTAAGTAAAGCACCATGCTTCGATTAATCGCTTCTCAGTTGAAATTGATTTACCAAAAATTTGGAATTAGTCCAATGCGCAAATCCAAGCTTTGGCGCCAGTACGTTAAATTTCAACAATTTGTATAATCTTCGGGCTGAAGCGGCAATATTTGCCGTCCTTGCCCCTTTATCAGTACTAATAGCCAAACCTAATGCCTTAATCTCTTGTATATAGGCCCAATTACATACTGGCATAATTTTTGCTTACAGCATTCAATATACGCAGCACTTAATTACAATATCCTCTGGGAGCCAGTATGAAAGATAAAGTTGAAAGCTTAGAACTCGGTCAGTTCATCCCGCTACACTATCATCACAATATGTTGAATGACAGTATTCGCATGAAAGGCTTTAAAGAGGCCATTAATATGGTGGTGAAGCCTGGTGATAGGGTT
>JAHZIU010000005.1 GCA_022601315.1 Betaproteobacteria bacterium | reverse complement strand
TTGCAAACGCGGTAACACCTCCAGTGTTGGTCGGATACACAAATCCACATCACGACCGCCACGGATCAACTGGAAAACTTGCGTTATAAATTCAATTTCCCGAATGCCGCCCGGGCCAAGTTTGATATTGTCATGCATTTCACGGCGTTCAACTTCTTTGCGCATTTGTGCATGCAAACGCCGCATCGATTCATACGCACCGAAATCCAAGTATTCCCGAAATACAAAGGGTTTGATAATTTGTTCTTCGAATCTGGATATTTCTTTTTTTTTCAGTTGGTTACTAATAACCCTGCCTTTAATCCAGGCATAGCGTTCCCATTCGCGTCCTTGTGTGACAAAATATTCTTCCAACATGGCAAAACTAATTGCCAGGGGACTATGCTCACCATGGGGGCGTAGTCTCATGTCAACCCGAAAAACATAGCCGTCTACCGTATATTCATTAAGACTGGCAATCAATTTGCGTCCGAGCCGGGCAAAGAATTCATGGTTTGAGATTGATTTTGCGCCGTTTGTTTCTCCATCCTCTGGATAAACAAAAATCAAATCCACATCGGATGAAACATTCAATTCACCACCGCCCAATTTCCCCATTGCCACAACAAGCAGATGTTGTGTTGTTTTGCTTTGCTCGCCTTTAGGTAATCCAAAGCGTTCCGGCAGTGTGAGCCAATCCTCATGATATTTGAGTGCAAAATTGATCGTGGTTTCTGCTAACTGGGTCATACTGGTCATGACTTCTGATAAGTCAGCCAATCCACTTAGATCTCGAGTCGCTAATCGTAAGATGACTTGTTTACGCAAATTTCGTAATACACGATGTAAATCTGCTTCATTTAGAATTTTATCTGCGTGTGAATCAAGGTATGCTTGCATTTTTCTGCCGCAATAGGGCTGCAGGAAATGTTCTAGCAGAATGTCTTTTTGCGTGGGCTCACTGTCCAAAATACGCTGAACGTAATGGCTAAATGGCAAAGTTGCCGCCATTAATTCTTGCGGAGATTGATTGGCTGTGTCCATAGTTTGATGTATTTGCCCGTGATCAGCAGGGATATTGGTAAATCAAAATAGAACCATCTCAGAGTAGGTGTTAAACTCTGCAATGGAGCGGTGTTTGTGATAACTGAAAATAGCAGAAATAATGTTAAATGATACAACTATTCATGATCAGTCGGTAATAGAAAAGGAGAGTGGCAACAGTTTTCGTGTGGCGGCAATTCAAATGGCTTCGGGGCCAAGTGTATCTGCAAATTTAGAAGAAGCCATGCGGTTAATTGAAGATGCGGCCGCACAAAATGCCAAACTGGTCGTTTTGCCAGAATATTTTTGCATTTTAGGCATGCGAGATACAGATAAGTTGGACGTTATGGAACGACCTGGTGACGGTCAGATTCAGTCGTTCCTGAGTGAAACAGCGAGGCGCTTGGGCATATGGTTGGTAGGAGGGTCGGTGCCATTGGAATCACCCGATCCTGGTAAGATTTATAATAGTTGTCTGGTTTATGCTGATGATGGCCAGCAAGTTGCACGCTATGACAAAATTCATTTGTTCGGCCTGAAACTGCGCGGTGAGCAATATGCTGAAGAAAAAACCATCTATGCTGGCGATAAGGTTGTGACTTTCGATTCTCCGTTTGGTCGTATTGGTTTATCAATATGTTACGATTTGCGTTTTCCGGAACTCTATCGAATGATGGAGAATATCGATATTATTTTGGCGCCTTCAGCTTTTACCGCAATTACCGGTAAAGCACACTGGGAGTTTTTGGTGCGGGCGCGAGCGATTGAAAATTTGGCGTATATCATCGCACCTGCCCAAGGTGGTTATCATGTGAACGGACGTGAGACCAATGGCGATAGTATGATTGTTGATCCCTGGGGCGGTATTATGGGACGTTTGCCACGTGGCGCAGGTGTCGTTGTGGCAACACTTGACCCGGTATATCAAGCCAGTTTGCGGGCAAGCTTGCCTGCATTGGAACATCGTAGCTTGCATAATTATTAATTGTTGCAAAATTATAGTTAGTTATTGTTTATTAATGAGTTGTAAGAATAGAGTCGAATATGATGACGACACAAAATGTTGCTGTAGATAATGATTTTTATACGATTGCGGACAGTTGTTTGCTGTCACCATATGATATTGATGCCGCAAGATTACAGCAGGTTTTCGGTCAAATATTAACGCATGAAATTGATTATGCTGATTTATATTTCCAATACAGCCGGTCTGAGGGTTGGATGTTGGAAGAAGGCATTGTAAAGTCAGGCAGTTTCAATATTGAGCAGGGGGTTGGTGTTCGTGCCATTAGCGGAGAGAAAACGGGGTTCGCTTATTCGGATGATATCAGCATGCCTGCGTTGGAGTCAGCAGCGCAAGCGACGCGAGCAATTGCAAATCAAGGTCATACAAGCGCGATACAAATGACGACACGTAATGCGTTGCGTCAAGAATCCCCATTGTATCTGCCCGCTGATCCTATTACGAGTCTTAAAGACATTGAAAAAGTGGCGTTGCTTGAGAAGCTTGAGCGTTATGCCCGTCAGCTTGATCAGCGTGTGATTCAAGTGGTGGCATCATTGGCTGGCGAATATGAGGTTGTCTTGGTGACCCGCAGTGATGGTTTGCTTGCGGCTGATGTGAGACCATTAGTGCGTTTGTCTTTACAAGTCATTGCAGAAGAAAGTGGTCGGCGCGAGCAAGGTGTTGCCGGGGGTGGCGGACGTTTTGATTACGCTTACTTCAGTGATGATATTTTGCAGGATTATGCCAATAAGGCAGTGCATCAGGCTATTGTAAATCTAGACGCACGTCCTGCGCCAGCTGGCACCATGACAGTTGTATTAGGTAATGGCTGGCCAGGAATATTGTTGCATGAGGCGATTGGCCATGGGCTGGAAGGAGATTTTAATCGCAAAGGCAGCTCAGCTTTTTCAGGTCGTGTTGGCGAACGGGTCGCTGCACCGGGTGTCACGGTAGTGGATGACGGCACCATACCGCAAAGGCGCGGATCATTGAATATTGATGATGAAGGTAATCCAACACAATGTACTGTTTTGATAGAAGATGGCATACTTAAAGGTTATCTGCAAGATAGTTTGAATGCGCGGTTGATGGGTTTGCCAGTTACAGGTAATGGTCGGCGTGAATCATTTGCGCATATTCCGATGCCAAGAATGACCAATACATACATGTTGAATGGTGATAAGGAGCCGGAAGAAATCATTGCTTCTGTGAAGCATGGCCTTTATGCGGCTAATTTTGGTGGCGGGCAGGTTGATATTACCAGTGGAAAATTTGTTTTTTCAGCAGCCGAAGCTTATATGATTGAAGACGGCAAGATAACTTATCCAGTCAAGGGAGCGACTTTAATCGGCAATGGTCCTGATGTATTGACCCGTGTATCTATGATTGGTAACGACATGTCTCTTGATCCTGGTGTGGGAACCTGTGGAAAAGACGGTCAAAGTGTTCCGGTTGGCGTTGGACAGCCAACGTTGCGAATAGATGGATTAACCGTAGGTGGTACCGGGGGTTAGTGGTAAGAATTAGCGGTTTTCGGAAAAATTTTTGAAATATATTTATAACTTTTTGAAATTGATATTGGGATGCAGAAAGCATGAGTGTGGAAATAACCGGCGCTGAAATTACAGTTCGCTGTTTGCAGGAAGAAGGGGTCAATTGTATTTTCGGTTACCCCGGTGGGGCGGTACTTTTTCTTTATGATGAGTTGTTTAAACAGGAAAAGGTCAGGCATATTCTGGTGCGACATGAACAGGCGGCTGTACATGCTGCGGATGGTTATGCGCGTTCCAGTGATCAAGTAGGGGTGGCGCTGGTTACATCCGGCCCTGGGTTAACAAATGCTGTGACGGGAATTGCGACAGCCTATATGGATTCAATCCCAATGGTGATTATTAGTGGGCAAGTGCCTACCGAGGCGATAGGCCTGGATGCATTTCAGGAGGTTGATACTGTTGGAATTACCCGCCCTTGCGTGAAACATAATTTTTTGGTGAAAGATGTTGCTGAGTTGGCATTAACGATTAAGAAAGCGTTTTATATTGCCTCGACGGGTCGGCCAGGCCCAGTCCTGGTTGATATTCCTAAAGATATCACACAGCATAAAACCAAGTTTGTTTATCCTGACAAAGTAACGATGCGTTCCTATAATCCAGTTGTTAAAGGGCATGTCAGACAAACTAAAAGAGCTGCTGATTTAATACTGAGCGCAAAGCGCCCGGTTATTTATTCAGGCGGTGGCGTGATTTTAAGTGACGCATCCACGCAACTGATAGAATTAACGAAGTTGTTGAATTACCCTTGCACCAATACTTTGATGGGCTTGGGAGGCTATCCTGCCACAGATAAGCAGTCTTTGGGCATGTTGGGTATGCATGGGACTTATGAAGCAAATATGGCCATGCAATATTGTGATGTTTTGATTGCAGTTGGTGCACGGTTTGATGATCGTGTCATTGGGAATCCAAAGCATTTTTCTAATGAAAATAGAAAAATTATACATATAGATATTGATCCGTCATCAATATCAAAACGTGTGAAAGTAGATGTCCCTATTGTTGGGAATGTTCCAGATGTATTGAAAGAGCTGATTAAACAATTGAAAGAAAATAAAACAAAATCAGATCAGTCTGCATTGAAAGACTGGTGGAAGCAGATTGACTTATGGCGTGCACGGGATTGCCTCAAGTATGATCGAGAGAGCAAGATTATTAAACCACAGATGGTTGTAGAGCAGCTTTATAATGTCACTAAAGGTAATGCTTTTGTTACTTCTGACGTTGGGCAACACCAAATGTGGGCTGCTCAGTTTTATAAGTTTGATAAGCCGCGACGTTGGATTAATTCGGGTGGTCTGGGTACGATGGGATTCGGGTTGCCTGCAGCAATGGGTGTTCAGTTAGCAAATCCAAAAGGAAGAGTCGCCTGTATAACCGGAGAAGCAAGTATACAAATGTGCATACAGGAATTATCGACTTGTAAGCAATATGGTTTGCCGTTGAAAATTATTAACTTAAACAATCGTTACATGGGAATGGTCAGACAATGGCAAGAGTTTTTTCATGGAAATCGTTATGCCGAGTCATATATGAATGCACTGCCGGATTTCGTGAAGTTGACAGAAAGTTACGGGCATGTGGGCATGAAAATCGAACGACCTGAAGATGTTGAAGGTGCATTGAAAGAAGCATTTAAACTCAAGGATCAGCTGGTATTTATGGATTTTATTACTGATCAGACTGAAAATGTCTTTCCAATGGTGCCTGGTGGTAAAGGTCTTTCTGAAATGATTCTGGTATAAAAGAATGCGACATATTATTTCTCTATTGATGGAAAATGAGGCGGGTGCGTTGTCACGTGTGGCTGGTTTATTCTCGGCGCGTGGCTACAATATTGAATCACTTTCGGTTGCGCCAACTGAAGACCCGACTTTGTCTCGTATGACACTGGTAACGGTTGGTTCTGATGAGGTGGTCGAACAAGTAACCAAACATCTCAATAAGCTGATTGAAGTGGTTAAGGTTGTCGACCTAAATGACGGTTGTCATATTGAGCGTGAGCTGATGTTAGTGAAAGTGCGCGCACAAGGCCAGGATCGTGAAGAGATCAAACGGTTGGTTGAGATTTTTCGTGGCTGCATCATTGATGTTACTGATAAATCTTATACCATCGAATTAACCGGAACCAGTTCAAAGCTTGATGCTTTTCTTGAAACAATGGAAAAAAGCGCAGTTCTGGAAACAGTACGTACCGGCGCTTCAGGTGTGGGACGCGGAGATTGGATTTTGAAGGTATAATTAGCCGTTTTAAGTTAACTTGGGTAACTCGGACTTAGGGTGAGAGTAAGTAATGCGGTGTATTCTTTCCTGGAAGAGGTAATCTGGGTAACTCTGTCTGCTCCACTCCTAAATTAAGTATATAAGGAAAATAATGAAAGTTTATTATGATAAAGACGCTGATTTGTCTCTTATTAAAGGAAAACAAGTAACCATAGTCGGATATGGTTCACAGGGTCATGCCCATGCCAACAACTTGAATGAATCAGGTGTGAATGTGAAGGTTGGCTTACGTAGAGGGGGTGCCTCCTGGAGTAAAGCGGAACAAGCAGGTCTAACGGTCATGACAGTGGCGGAATCGGTTAAGGATGCAGATGTTGTGATGGTACTGTTACCCGATGAGCAAATTGCATCGGTCTATAGGAATGAAATTGAACCGGGTTTGAAGCAAAACGCCACATTAGCATTTGCACATGGTTTCAATGTTCACTATGGTCAGGTAATACCGCGTGAAGATTTGGATGTCATTATGATTGCGCCTAAAGGTCCCGGACATTTAGTGCGCTCAACTTATTTGCAGGGTGGCGGTGTGCCTTCATTGATTGCGGTACACCAGGATAAATCCGGTCGGGCACATGACCTTGCATTATCTTATGCGGCCGCAAACGGTGGTACACGTGGTGGTGTTATTGCAACAAACTTTCGTGAAGAAACGGAAACAGATTTGTTTGGCGAACAAGTTGTATTATGTGGTGGTTTAACTGCATTGATTCAAGCCGGGTTTGAAACATTGGTTGAAGCTGGTTACGCACCGGAAATGGCGTATTTTGAATGTTTGCATGAAGTTAAGTTAATTGTTGACTTGATCTATGAAGGCGGCATTGCAAATATGCGTTATTCTATTTCTAACAACGCTGAATATGGTGATATCTCACGGGGTCCACGCATTGTTACAGATGAGACGCGTGCAGAAATGCGCAAGATTCTGCGTGAAATTCAGACCGGTGAGTATGCCCGTGAATTTATCCTGGAAAATCAATCCGGCGCATCAATGTTAAAATCAAGTCGACGTCTGGCTTCCGAGCATCAGATTGAGCAGGTTGGGTCTAAACTGCGTGATATGATGCCTTGGATTAAGAAAAATCAATTGGTTGATCAAGGAAAAAACTAACCAAGTGTCGATTGATTTTGAGCTGTAAAGCAATGATTGATGAAAGACCGGCGTTATTTAAGTGAGTTTTATGAAGTGAATGTAATGATTAGCTTTAACCATTGCAGTTTTTTAATATTCATAAGCTATTGATTGTAAATTTGATTGTTATTTATAGTATTTTAAAGATATGTCACATTATCCGCATCCCTTAATTGCTCGTGAAGGCTGGCCCTTTATTGCAATTGCTTTTGCAATTGCTCTATTGGTTAATTTCTTGGCGGGCTTTTTATGGGCAATATTTTTTTGGTTGGTAGCATTTTTTGTTTTGCAGTTTTTTCGTGATCCACCGCGTGAAGTACCATCAGTTCCCAATGCAATATTGTCACCAGCTGATGGTAGAATCGTTGCCGTGGAACAAGTAAAAGATCCTTATTTGGAGCGAGATGCAATCAAAGTGAGTGTGTTTATGAATGTATTTAACGTGCATTCAAACCGCAGCCCGATAGATGGAGAGATTCGTGATAAGTGGTACTTTCCAGGTAAATTTATTAATGCTGATCTGCCGAAAGCATCTTTGGAAAACGAACGAAATGCATTATGGATAAAAACTGACAGTGGCGTTGATGTGACTTGTGTGCAAGTTGCTGGATTGATTGCCAAGCGCATTCTTTGCCATGTAATGCCTGGTGATCAT
>JAHZIU010000264.1 GCA_022601315.1 Betaproteobacteria bacterium | reverse complement strand
CGTCTTAGTCCCTCCAGGGCACCATAATGACGTTCATTTAATCGCCAATGCTCATACACGGGTATTTCATTCAGTGCCATTGTCGGCAACACAATTTTTAGTGTATGCGTAAGAAGTGCACAAACAGCTGTTTATGGTCTGTTCAAAACTGGTTAGAAGGTTTTTCCTGTGTATGACGCAGCGCATGGGCCGATTACATTAATTAAAGCAATTCGGGCAATGAATCGGTAAAACTGTTGGTTTATTTTGCACGAATCGATCGCCATTCTCCTGGCTGTATTAGTTCAGGTCTTATCGGACGAGCTCCTTGCAAAATTGAGTGTTACCCATTTTGAAAAGGTATCGAATTTAATCAAAACTCAAGAGGTAATACGCAATAATGCGTACTAAAAACCCATTCATTAAACATAAAGTTGGTTTACTCAATTTAGCGGAAGCACTCAACAATATATCCAAAGCTTGTAAAGCCAAGGGTATATCCTTAGTGGTCAAGTTTTTTGTCAGGCACTAATTAGGTGATTTTATACAACGGAGCCTATTTTACTCACTGCTATCTGAGTTTTTAACGGGCAATATCAGAGCTCGGATGCCAGGAAAAAATTGCGTTATCATGAAACAATGGATCAAAATTATAAAATAACTGAGCGCTTGCCCGAGGTGCTTCAATTTCGGTTTCGATTGATGAGTTTCCTTTGACCGGACGTCCATGAAGGTAAGTTTTATCTACCCAGTAATCGCCGTTATCGCCAAGTTCACCCGTTTCAGGATTGAGTGATAAATAAGGTTTCCACGGCGGTGTGGGTGGAATTAAATCACCCCCCTGAAGATCTGGGTTTCTCAGAAAACCTGGGAAAACCTGACAACTAAATATCGTTTGATTGGGATGGTGTATCATTTTTCCAGCTGGCATTTTGGCGACACCGAATGCTTCAGTATTAAATCCGATGAGTACCCCGTCACGTCCATCTGCGTCTTTTAATGGATTACCTGCATCAATGGGTGTACGTTCTGGATTGATTGGGTCGGACTCAAGTTCTACTTTATCTGCTGAATTATCAGTCGATTCCTGGCATGGTGCTGGAGGAGGTGGCGGCGGAAAGTCCTTATGACCAAAACCCGCCCGAATAAAGGCAGGTGGACTAAAGCGCCAATATCCTCTCACATTATTCTTAAAAACATAGCCAGAAAATCTCACACCAAATTGATCAAAAAAATCTGTCAAGTGTTCCTGGTCAACAATTCTCGGAAAAAGCCCGCTCTGCTGAACAATCCCTCGGTGCGGAACATAGCCCCAGCCGGTTCGCCATAGCATTTCTGCAATTTTGGGTACGCCATAACTGGGTTTGGGACTGAACTTGTCAAAACTGAATTTTCCGTTGCCAAAAGTTTCTTTCATCCCGTCGGAAAAGCGCGCGCCAAAATCCACATTGCGATAATAATGTGTATGTCGATCCAGATTGATTACTTTGGTTCGGGTAACATCGCCTTGATCAAAGTCATTAATGACGTCACCTTTGCCATCGGTATTAGGCTGTCCAACACGTGAAATACCATAGAGTTTGTTATTAACAAAAGCAAGAACTGCATCAAAAGTGCCAATTTCGCGATCCTCTGGACTGACTCCGGGTAGATCTTTTATGATATCCCAGGCTTCTGGCGGTAATTGACGCTGATTACGTGCAAGTGCGACCCATTCGTTAAAAACACCCTTTGGTTTTGTCTGGCGTTCATTTAGCATGCGGGAGATTTCTGTACCTGTTTTCCCAGCAAGCGCCTGTTCGGCAACCCAGTAAGCTTTTTTCTCCGGAGAAGCGATACCAATATTCTCAATAAGTTGATCTTCCCTGTTTCGAACGACAAAGGAATATGAAATTGGGTCCCAGCCATTTTTTCCTCCTTGCTCGGCATCTTGTTCGCGCACAGGTTGTAAAAATTGGATACGGGGTGGATGCACACCCCAACCCCAATTATAGATGCCACGTAGGTTTATAACGGAAGGGTACTTGACCGTTATTTCATTCAGACTGCCATTTGCCATCGAAAGAAAGGTACTATCAAAGCCATGAAAAATGCGTCCAAATGCATCATTTAGTATCGTAGTAGGTGCTAAATCTTCCTGGATCATGGAATAGATGCGCCAGTTAATCTGGATTTCATCATAGTTATGAGCCAACTTAGGAATACGCAGTAAAAAAGTATCCGAATCAAAGTTCTGACCGGCCCATAACATATTGATGGTCACTTCCCATAGTTTGTGTTGTCTACCGTCAATTTGACTGGTTACTGTCCTTCCAGTATCTACCAGTTGTTTCATTTTATATTCACCAGGAATATGATCGGGTGTCAGTCCTTCTCCTTTGTTAACCTGATGGTATTTGGTGTGTGCAAAATTATAATTTAATAACGGGAAACCATCGTATGCCTTGCCTTGCGTCGTTCCACGAAGTACTGCCCAGACTTCATTTGCAGCCGTTAAGTCGGCAATGGGCTGATTTCCTGCCTGTCTGGCTGTTCGATCTAAATTCTCCAACGCCAACTCTAAATCATCCCAAGGTGTATGAATATTCCCCGTGATTGGAAAACCGCGCATACTTCTTGCTTGATCAAAGGGGGTAGATCTCAGTTCATTTGCATGCAGATTTGCTTGCTTATCTTTTGATGGACTGGTATTCGGAACACGAATTTCCTCATCAAATGCCTGCGATAAAACAGGATCTACAGAATCTGGGTAGACAAGGTCAAAATCGGTCATATTATTGACATTCTTAGCCATGATGTCTCTCCTACGTATAATGTTATAAAACGCTGTGGTTATTATTCAACATATGCGATTAATCTGATAATGGTTTAAGGTCTGGATGACCATCCGTTGCCAGAACGCGCATTAGCCCCCATTGTCCAATCTTCTGATGTGTTTGCCGATGATTACTCCACATAAAATCACCTGTATGCTTATTGGGCCCACCCGCACTGGGAATACGCACATTAAGAACACCGGTGGATGGCAGATAACGCGAGCTGACACGGTCGGACCCTGGAATATCCGGCGTCAATTCCCATTCATGGGCTTCCAGAGAAAACATCTGGGGTTGCTCACTGTATCCGCTGATGATGCGAAAACGTACGGGATCACCTGAAAAAACAGAAAATACATTGGTCTGAGGATCTCCAAAATGATTGCTGTTATATACAGCTCGCGCTTGCTCCATATCGCTGTCATTATCAAACCGGTCTTTATCGCTAATAAGCCCGAACTGACTCAGTCGTTTTTTAACCGGCTCTGCCCGATAATTGACCAGTGTCATTTTGTCTACTTCTTCATTGTATGGCATGACAAATGTGCCTATATCTGGATCAGCATCATGATAGACCAACACGAATTCGCGGAAATCTGCTATATCTGGATTTTGAATGACCGCTTCTACACCACTGGTTAAAGGCAAACCAGTATATGGATCAACGTAGGTCGACCCTTTGGGTTCCACGATAAGTGCGCCATATAATCCTTTGACGCCACTTTTCAGTGGACTACCAAAATCGCGGATCAATACAGCGCCGAGTTCTTCATCAGCAAAATAGCGATAAGTTCGGCTTGCTGGTGGCAGGTTTTCATCCCTATGGGGTGGAACCGTTTGTTCTGGATTTAACCCGAGTGTAATACCCAATGATCCTTGGGGATCAAACGATGGGCTATCCAGATGAAACGATGCATGTTGTTTCTTCGTCAGATTAGTCAGTTTTACGGTGATACAGTCTCCGCTATTGGCGCGGATAACCAGTGGATTAGCCTGCTTTTCACCTGATAGAACGGCTTCTACATCAGTATCCAATACATACATTTGCCCCCGTTGATCGATGGCTGACGATGTTGTAGCCGGATTATTCAGTAAAAGCGCTTTATCAATTGCTGAAACGTCAAAATGTTTGACTTCTGCATCAGCCGGGCAGGGATTACCTGGGTCTTGAGCAGAAGGTGGAATATCAATTGCTCCAATGAGACCTGGGAAAATTCCTTCTGCTGTGGATGGTTCGCGTCCCGGCAATGGTTTAAGAGCAGATTGCAATGAATCAAAAACGCGAAGAATACCCCAAACACCATCGCGGAAATGCCGTTGCGTTCCGTTGTAATATAAATAATCCCCCGGTTTTTCTGCAGCGCCACCAGCGGCTTCTATATAGGCATTAAATCGCTCAGAGATACCAACACCATAAACGGTTAATGGCGGTGAATTTTCCTGAAAACGTTCCCAGCGAAAATGATGGCCGGTTATATGAAATGGATGAATTTCTTCGGTTGCCGTAGTTAGCAGACGGAAAATTATTGGATCACCAGTATAGGCTTGATACAACGGTGTTGCTGGATCGCCATATGCTATGCTGCTCAATGCTAAATGATCTGGACCATCTCCTCGGGATGTGCCGGCCCCTAATGGTTCCGCTCTGAGATTAACCGAACCTGTATTTTTTTGTTTGCGACCTTCCTGGGTGGGGCTTCCTGTCGTTTGACTGCGATCAGTAAAGAATGCAACGAATTCACGGAAACTACCTTTTAAGCCAGGCAATACAGTCTGGTTTGCATCCACATGGATATCCATAATGGGGCCACTCAATGTCTCCTCGCCGCTAAGAGGATGATGATAAGTTGATCCTCTGGGTTCCGCAATAATTGCGCCGAATAGTCCGTGTCCCCATCGCTTCAGCGCGTCAACATGGTCATGAAAATAGCTTGCGCCCGTTTGACGTTCTGCAAACCATCGATAACGTACAAATTCCACGCTAACGCGTTCATTCTTATTGTGCGCATGTTTAAGTGGTTCTCTCAGATTCAGAATGTTACCACTTGAGTCAATCGTATCAATCACAGCTGTTTCGAATACATCGGTGTTTTGATCGATGCCAATTGCTACGACTGTACCGGGGTGAAATGAGGATGTATCACTGATGCGGATACGCGTTGCGCCTTGTGCCACATCTCGCATGATTGGAAAACTCATCCCGTTGTCATAAATTGGGCGCGGTGATTGCTCAAAGGAAGCACCGGAAATCACGCCATCTGAAGCTTGTACATCAAAAGAAAAGAAATGCTGGTGAATATTGGTTTTACTCAGCTCTGCGAGTTCACCTGTTTCTTCCAGCTCATTAACAAGTATTAGATCTACACAATCACCTTGATTTGCGCGAATGGCTAAGGGCACCTTGAACTCTGGATCAGAACGAGCACGGGCCTCGTTTTCTTTGACAACAAATAACATACCCTGACTGTCAGTGATGTCATCTGTTACTTGAATAGGTGTTTGTATCGCATGAATTTTATAGTGTCTTCTTGGTGCACCACTCGGACATAAGCTGTCCGGTCCATTGGCACCGGGTGCTGCAGGTTCGGCCCGAACATGGTCTGTAGGTTCCAGGTAAGGCGCGGGGCCGTGATTCGGTGCAAAGGGTGGGCGTTTTCCCAAATGCGGTCGCAATGTTGGAAAAGCCAGTTTGCCAGTTTGAGGGTCAAATTTAAGAGGAATGCGTTTGCCGGGATTACGTGAGGCAAAATTTGGCCAAACATGTTTACTTTCCGGCTCATTCATATACATCAGACCTTGGCGTTTCCAGTCGAAAACTGCAGCGTCTTGCATCGTTTTCGTTCTGCCACGTGGTGGCAATTGTATTTCGACAATATTTTTTAAGTTGGAATTTGTAATTTTGATTGATTGACCCGCAAAAGTGACTGTTTTATTAATGAGTTCTTTTGAGGTAACCGCAGGTGATTTGCCGTTTTTTCTGTCCGGTAATTCGGCCAATCTACCCAGTTCATCCGTTTTGTTGATTTCATAATCTTGCTTGTCAGCACTGCTGTCGTTTTGCAAAGTGTTGTATACCCGCCAGAAATGCCACATCCCTGATATATAATGAGATGCAACGTGGCAATGGAAAAGAAAATCGCCTGTGACTTGCTGGCATCCTCCGCTGCCGCAACCGACTTCTAGATCATAGGTTTCTGACGGTCCAATAGTCTGAGCATCATTCCCGGAGCTCGGCATACGGCTGGTAAAATGTTTTTTTAAGCCAGCATCAATTGGTGTGTAGTCTGGATTGGGTCCATTCTTTCCAACTTTGGGTTGACGCTGCCATTGAATGCCACCGCCATGCAGATGGGGTACATGAAACGTTTCACTGCCACCATGCACAATACGAAATTTGGTCGGATCTCCTAAGTAGGAGCGAGGAATTGGTGTGGCTGGGTCACCAAATGCGTAGGTTCCATAGGTTTGAGACTCATCTGCAAAGTTATTCAAATTACCAATGAGGCCGGCATTAATTTCCTTCCAGATCTTTTGCGCTTTTTCTGATTCATGGTGATAAGCCGGAGCGTCTGGAGAATGATCTGTGCTGGAGTCGGGTTTAAGATCTAACACCTTTGCCATAACTTCAGCTTCTCCCAGTCGTCGCCAGAACGATTCGCTACGGTAATTAATAGCGCGTCCGTTGGGTTTATAGCTGCCCGTTAGAGGATCAATAAACAAATTCTTTTTTCCATCCTTTGATACAGGTAGGTATTGCTCGTTGCCGATTTCATGATAAACCATTGTAAACTCACGAAAGTCACTGCTGTTGTCTCCAGGTGAAATCATTGCATCCCACGAGCTTTTGCAGACCGAAACACGAGCAGACTGGGCGGTACACAATGAACTGCCATCACGGGGATTAAAGTATTCTGATCCGACGGGTTCAACAATCATGGCACCTATCAGCCCATGGCTAATTAACCACCGCATATTAGGCCCGTGGGAATGTAAATAATGTGTATTTTCCTCATAATAGTCAGGGTCAACATACCACTCTAGATGAATAGTCTGTCCAGGCAGTGCAATTGAATTGGGATCAGTTGACAATGCAGGCTTGCCTGAATCCTTGAGAATAAAATCTGTACCGTGGACATGAAAGCTTGCGGGACGCGCTTTCTTGTTATCGCCTTCATGAGTAAGATTTGTAAAAGTGATGCGAACACAATCTCCAATATTGGCTCGTATAACCAGCGGTTGTATAGGATCGCCGCCTAGTCCGGGTGTGAGTCCAAAACCTTTTGCAAAATGGGCATCAGTTGCTGCAGATTCTTGCTGTCGCACAGCCGGAATATTTTCTTTAATAACGTACATATATCCGTCAGGATCGCGATCACCCCAGCGGTTTAATACTATAGTCACTTGGATAGCTGCTACATCGTATGTTTTAACCGACGCCGAAGTTGGGCATGCCTGTGTCTTATGGGTGACATGACTGTGCTCGCCAGTATCCGCGAGCATCATCGGTCCACCACCTTTTTCATGGCCACTTATTTTGAATCCGGCTTGTTCAACTTTTTTCTGCAATTTTGATTCAAGTGGTGAATGCAGGTGAAGTGTGTGCTGCGTGCTTGCGGAAACTGGGAAAGATAATATTTGCAGGGATAAAATAATTGAAGCAGAAGCGACAATAATAGTATGCGTAAAAAATGAATGGGTTGTATGGACTGTCATTGGAGTTCCTCCTGTCTGTTCCCTAACACTCATCTTACTTCTGAAGTGTCATAACCCATCCTAATGCTTTCAACAATATGAAAAAAGGATGGCCCAAGAAAAACCGTCTAGCAGAGGATTCCTTAACTATAAATCTTCACTAAGTCGACATGACATTTATGTAAACTAGCACTCTATTCTCGTCATTTTCTACATTGTTAATTTCCCCATTAGCGAGGGAGTAGCTCCTCTTTATATGCTAGAATTGTATTCTATAGTTATCTTTATGCATAAATCGGGCCAGGATCGAGAAATTTTACAATATATTGATTATATTAATATATTGCTTTGCATAGAATAGAAAATGGGTCATTATGCACCCACTAAAGGTGGCATTAAAGAAGATTAAAACACTGGAAAACCCCTGCAGTAAATAGGATGCACTAGATTGACCCAGCTTTAGGTCTTATTTGACCCGGATAAGCATTTGTGTCGTATCGAAATGAAAGAAGGCAGGACATCCAGATTAAACGCACATGCTCTTTGTACGACAGAAAAATTGCGAGTATGGCTGAAGTGTCGCGAGCAAACCCAATTCAAATCAGTTCAATGTTTAGATTCCAGCAGCTGGTGCAATACTAAGGTTAAGAACTGGTGATCCCGATTTGGTAAGCACCACGACCAAAAGTGGAGTAGTGACGCACCCTGGCATAATAAACGCCAACATCAAGCTGTAATGTGAGTCTGGAATTCAAGCCAATACCATTGTCGTCATCGCTGGCAATCAACGTAGTTTGGTTGTTTGGCCCAAATAATGACAAGAACATATCCGTTGTGCCACGTGTTTCTATCAAATAGCTACCTGCAGTATCAATTGTGATTTGATATAGATCGCTTTCTCGATCAGTAGTTATCTCAGCATTTAGAGCCGGATCATTGACAGTAAGAGCTGGAATAGTGGGTGTGGGCGTTGTGCTGGTATCTGTACGAAGCTGGATGTGGTAATCGCCGGTACGGTCCGAATTGTATAGTCGAATTGATACTTGGTAAGTGCCTGCCGACAATGCTATTGAAATACGACTATTAAAATTGTTTCCGCCATCGTCATTCAAGGCTACTTGTAGCGTAGGGTTGTTCGGGCCGAACAAAGTCATTACCGTGTCTGAATTACCCGTAGTCTCTAAGGTAACTTGGCTGAAACGATCCAGCGTGAATTCAAACAAATCTATTTCTCCTGATTGAGCGATGCGGCCATTGCTGGGAGGCGCATTCGGTACGAGAATGACGATATTTTGAGAGGGTGGTGATTGTGGTGTGCCCGGTAACAGTTGATCGTATTCAATACCCAGTGCAGTGCTATCCAGCATATCAATAGGTCTTGAACCTACAGAACTATTGGGTGTGCCTGCCATGGGATCGGTTAAATTCTGACCAAACTGACCACCCGAGACGGGCAGGTAACCTTGATTGGGAAAACGTAGCTGCCATTCATGCCATAGTTTATCAACCATGCAATGGTGCATGAAAAACACTGGATCATTGGGTGATGTCATGGGTGACATAGAGCCACCGACCCACACATGACCGCGATTATGAAGATTGGGGCCCATCCAACCTTCCAGTTGGTTGCGAAAGCTGGGTGAACTGTTAGTATTCCAGGGAGTGCTGTCGTAAGGCGTGACACTGAGTACTTGGTCTATTTGAGCTTGTGTCGGTAAGCTGCTAATGCCTGATCGACCAAAAAGGCGTCTCAGTGGGCCGGTAGTGGCGCCACTTGAATTAATGATACGCCATTGGCCCGCGCGGAATGGCCCAAATTCGACAATGCCAGTGGATGCATTGCCATCACCACCGAGCAGGTCATCGTTCCACATTGAAGCACTGGGGCCTCCGCTTGGCCAATTCCAATAAGGTAGACCCAGATTGGGGTTACCTGAGACTCTTTGCAATTCGCGTTCAAAATCAAAAATAAAGCGTCGGTGCCAGGGTAAAAAAGCTGGGCTACGGTGAATGGAGAGCATTGGTGTATTGGCGTGGCGAAGTACCAGCTGATCATAAAAACCACTTTGTTTTAGAATATATACAGCATCAATAAATGCTTGTCTTTCAGCTGAAGAGAGTGTGTTTGCATCTTTACGAATGGCCATTATATTTCCTCCAATTGAAACGAGTATTAGTTTTTATAAATAGCACCGCAAAAAAGCCGGAGGCAACTGGAGACGTAAATCTAACGCTGACATATGGCTTCTCGCAACGCATTACGATCGTTTGCGGATGATGTTTGGTTCAATTAAATTCTTCCGAATCATCAATAATTTGTTTGGCCATGACAATCAGATCATCATACTGCGCGTAAGGCAGTAAATGCGTTGACCATTTGCCCGTTTCATGATCAAAATCAAGAGGAATGGACTTGCCCTCAATTGAAAGCAGCTTATTATCCAGAATATCAATGGTTTTATTATGATGTGTTTCAGTAATTGAAGTCATTTTAAAGCTCCTTTTTATATTCCCGACAACTAACGGGGACTGTTAACAGCGAAGGTAGCGGATGATGTGGCAGTTGCTGTGCTGACCAGACATCGGTGAAGCTACCAATGCCGCTTAATGTCTCTAATACGATATAAGCAATAGTTCTAGGGAAGGGGATAAAGTCTGTTACAGGTTCATAGGTTTCACCAAGTAACTCATACTTCCGAATTTTGTCCGTTTGTACGCTTTGCAGAACGCGTCCTTGTATGTGTACGTTTCTGATACTGAAGCAGGCTTCATACTGCGCATGCAGATCAAATTGCAAGGCGGTAAGATCAATGGTTGCATGGCGGATGATAGGAAGTGCGCTACATTCTGAACGTTCGGCATTGATAGTGCAACGCAGATCTGCAAACGCAGCAGGTGCTGTTAATCCGGTAAATAGCAAAGGAATGCTATAGAGCAGCGAATACAGACACAGACCTCGCTGACCGTGAGTGTCCATTATGGAAACCTCCTTATGTTTATGGCTTATTCAGCCAATCACTGACATAAGTATATGCCTGTGCAAAATATATTTCCACTGGTTGCGAATATTCAAAAATTGAGAATCTTAATGTGAAGTATGACTGCAAATATTATGTGATGGTGTACAAGCGCCAAGTGCATTTAGCCATATTTCCTGTTTATGTTTAAATGATAAGGTGGCATG
>JAHZIU010000263.1 GCA_022601315.1 Betaproteobacteria bacterium | reverse complement strand
TTGGGCGTGTTATTGGTGGAACAGGTAAGCAGCACTGTGGGTGTTTATGTTCGGGTAGATGGTGTGAGTGATACTGCATTAAACCTGAAAGGCTGGGAAAAACCTACAGCATTTTCAACTACGGTATTGCGCCATCAGGTTCGCCTATTACTTAAACCCGCGTTTAAGCAGGTACCCATGATGACCGGTGATAATGTGGTCGTGTTAGATATTGATCATGGCCTGGTTGTCAATGATGTGGTGAGTTGGAAAGATGGTAGTACATGGCATGCTGCATATGTTGAAGTTGTTTACGGGATTTATGTCCGTTTGTCACGAACTGCACCTGCGATAAATACAGCGCTTTATTTGGCGACTTATTCCGATACATCGTTGCCGATCAAAAACAGTGTGGGCACTAATGTTAATGCCATTGTTATACCTGCTCATAGTTCAGGCGCTAGAATTTATGGTGCATTGTGGAATATTTCCTTAAGTTTGATCGGTCATGAACATCATCGTGATTCAGAAAGTAACGAAATTCTTTTTGACTATGTCTCTGCAGACAGTTTTCCAAAAGTGTATTACGTGCCAGCGGTTGAATCGGTTGCAGTTGCGGTTGCAATTGTTCAAAGAACCAACCCACAAGAGCTTGTCATTGAAGGTGATCCGGGCAAGTTTGCCAGTGGCGATTGGGTAATCGTACAGGGTAGTACAGGGAACAAAGCGGCGACTATCACAGAGTTGGATGAGCGTGATAAAACATTTGAATTAAAACTGTCGACAACGATTAGCTCTGCTGAGCTTCTCTTTGGTGATTTTGAAATCGATGTGCGTCCGGCAGATTATGCTGTAAATGTAACGCCTGTATTCGAGACTGAGTTGTCACAACGTTCAGACAGTCACAGCATCTTGACGCTGGAAAATAGCCCTGACACATTAGCAGTGGGGCGTGTGTTGATCGTTGCAGGGAGGAACGAAGCGGTACAGGTGACGGTAAAAGATATTGATCAAGCAAATGGGACAATAAAAGTTGCACCTGCTATTCCCGGCAGTGAATTAACTGCTGCAGGTACGACAGATAATTATTCCCGTCATGAAACACTAATTTATGGGAACGTGGTGCAAGCCGGGCATGGCGAAACTAAAAGCGCAAAGATTCTGGGTTCTGGAGACGCCACCGAGCCAAATCAAAGTTTTGATTTTAAAGTTGAGAATGTAAGTTTTATCGTAGACAGCAACTTTCCATCGGGCGTGCGTGCAGCGATTGAGGTAACGGTGGATCAGCGGTCCTGGGTGCAAGTCGCAACACTCAATGATTCCGATCCTGAAGACCATCACTATATGGTACGTATGAAGGAGGATGGTACGCTAACAATTACCTTTGGCGATGGTCGTCATGGCAGACGTCTTACCACAGGCAACAATAATATTCGTGTCAGTTACCGGGTGGGAGTAGGACTGGCTGCAAATTTGCCAGCCTATAGCCTGGAAAAAGTAGTTAGGCCGCATGCGCTTGTCGATTCATTAGTACAACCTGTTGTAACCAGTGGCGGCAATGAGATGGAAGGCGTGGAAGCACTGCGCGAGAATGCCCCAGCTTCTTTGTTGACGTTGCAGCGAGCTGTCTCACTCAGAGATTTTGCAAATCTGGCACAAGCCGGCAGTAGTGTGTGGCAAGCGCGTGCCATTCGTTTATTGCCGCCTGGTTTGGGGCGTTCAGACATGATTGAAGTGGTGATTGTTCCGGCTGGCGGTGGTGAGCTGGGTTCGTTGGCGAAGCGCTTGCAGGAAACATTGAGTCAGCATGCCTTACCCGGTGTGCAAATCAGCATTTCAAAATATCAATCAGTGATTCTTGACCTGGATATCACGATTCAAATTAAACAAGAGGCATTTGATGCTGATTTGGTCACTGAGGATATACGGCAAACACTTTTGGGCGCTTTTTCACTTGAACAGAGCCGGCTTGGGGAGCCCCTTTATCGCAGTCAGGTTATTGAGGTCATAGAGGGCGTTACAGGTGTCGAGAATTGCGAGTGCAAAATAAACAGTAGTGGTTTTCGTGACGAAAAAGGCATGGCGGTTAAACCCCGGCGTGTTGTGCAAAGTAACGGTGGCGTGATCAAACGTGTATCACTGGATGAACGTCAAGTCATTTATATGGATGAAAAACTTTCAGCGCTGATTGTTATTGTCCAGGAATACAGTTTATAGGGATACGGCTATGGCAAAATTATCCAACACCCGTTCTCAAGGTAACACAATTTATAGAATTGTTCCTTCAGTTTATCGTACGCGGGACACGGGTGATCTGAGAAAATATTTTGATGCCAATGGCACGTTGCTGGATCAGATTCAAGCCACGTTGGAACAGCGCTTGGCTGATGCATTCCCGGATAATCCGATTGATGGCTCAACAGCATGTCAGGAGTGGTTGATTCCCTATTTTGCGGATTTGCTGGATGTCCGTTTGGTTTCACCGGGTGCGCAAGGTAAACGTGACGAGGTTGCCAATGCAGTACGCTGGCGTCAAGGCAAGGGGACTTTGCGGGTTATCGAAGAGATTGCAGAAGCGGTCGGACGGTTTGAAGTGGTGGTGCAAGAAGGTTGGAAACGGGTGGCGGTTACCCCGCGTTTTGATGTGCCGCTTATTCCAGCTACTGCATATGGTTATAGTCAGGATATACCTGCCGCGCCGCCTTCGATCGCAGCACGTCATCCTGGATTGCCGGCGGTGACGGTTGATTTCTCTTGTCCCTCGGGCGCAGTGGCCACTGCAAGTGGTAATCCTGCAGCACAACAAAGTGTCGTGGATGGTGACGCGCATACCTGGCGGCAAGCCAGTTTACATGGTGTGCCTTGTCATCCAGACAGTTATGAAGACCGTTCACTGCGAACTGTTGATTTGCGTTGCAGTGACTGGCGTATTGGTCATTATCATCCAGATCGTATTTTGCTCTATACCGTGCCTGCTGCGGGTTTCTTCCACCCAATTTCGCAGCGTGTGAACTGGGTAGATTCGCCCGGTAATGCTTTTCTCAATTTGATAGACATTATTGAAGAAGACAACGTGACGATCTTTCGTAACAAAACATATTGTAGTGACCAGTTTATACCGGTGAATATCAGAAGAACTATTCGGCTGGGGCAAGTAGAAGATGGCGTTGGCGATAAGGACTTTCATACCTGGCGCTTTGAAGGTGTTAATTTAATGAATACCTTGGAGCTTGACTCAGGCCGTGTGGAATTGGTGGATTGTGCGGCACGCAAGATAGAAGTGCACAGCATAGATTATCTAAAACCAGTGATCACCGCGCGAAGCTGCTTGATCGAAAAAATCCAGGCAGCTCGTGGTTTGGTGAAGCTGGAGTATTGTACTGTGTTGGAATCCACCTTGAGTGAGATCTTGAATGCCAGCGATTGTATTTTTCTTGGTCTGATTCATGAAGACCATTTGCCCGATTTCGAGCCGCCTGATCGCAGTTGTGTACGCTACTCACGTATTGAAAAGAATCAGGCTGAAGGGGGAATACGCTTTATCAAGGTGACACGCAGTCGGCCAGTAATGTTTTCAGAAAAATTTAATGTGCGTGGATGCGGTGTTTTGCATCCTGCAACGCCATTAGCAATACGGCATGGCGCTGAAGATGGTGGTGAAATGGGCGCTTATCATGATCAATATTTGAGTTTGCTGGCTGAGGCGGTTGTGGACAAATTACACGACTACCTGCCATTGGGAACAGAAGCTGTTGTGATTCCTGATAAAAGAATGCTGGAGATGCCGGGTTAATGACAGGATAAAAAATGGTGTGGATTAATTTGATAATCGTTGCGCACAAATGTGTGAGGTGTATGTACAAAGATTGAAAGTGTTAACTGAGAATAGAGGGCCGCTGTTGGGTTCGATTAGATAAGAATATGGGGCAAATCATGAAAACACAACGATCCAGAAACAGTTTTGATGCGTTAAAACGTTATTCAGGCGTCTATCAGCAGATGGGCCGTATGTTTACCGATTCTGATTGGAATGAACTGTCAGAATTGGTTAAGCATCGACTTGATGATGCACTAACCGATGTGATCGGTGTTGGCACGCCGCGTGAGCGCGGCATGGTGGAAATTACAGACAATGGAGATGGTACAAATAGTTACTCGCTAGTGTGGGGCTATGCTTATGTGGACGGGATTTCCGCCCAGGTACGTCCCGCAATAGATGCTGTGTTGAATGATCCCACAGGAAAGTTATTTGAATACGAACATCAGGCTGATTTTCCAGGTGCGCCGGTATTACCGGCTGTCGATTACCAGCTTTACCTGGATGTATGGGAACGCACCGTTTTAAGTTTGGAAGATGAAAATCTGCGTGACCCTGGCTTGCATGGTGCCGATACTTGTACACGTACCCAGACCATGGCGCAGGTCAAGTGGTGTCCGCTGACGCTTGACCCTGAAAACAAGCTGGATAATCCACCGATTGGCGATGCAGAATTAACTTTGACCCTGCGTGAAGGGAGTACTGAACCGGATCCCTGTGACCCTTGTTCCAACGAAGTGGCTCTGCTGGATAAAGTGGGGAATTATTTGTTTCGCGTGGAGATACATCATGTTGAATACGATAACACCGGCAGGCCTGTTCGAATCGTCGTTAAATGGTCAGGCGAAAACGGCGCTGAACAATACTTTATTGATAATACGCCAACAGGGTTTGAATCCAATAATTTTGCTTATGAGTTTTATAGTGGCGAACCGGAAGATTTTGCCAGTGAAAAGCATCTTGGGCGACATTTGGCCACAGGTTTTGTTGCAAAACGTGGTGAGTTGCAAACCGCTTATCCAGAGACACCGCCCGCTGCTTTTTCTTTGGTAAGACGTTGGGACGGTTATTGTGAGTTATTAAAATCTGGCGCCAACTGGACATTGATCAGTGGTTCAGATCGTGGTGTAACACTTTCGACAGGGGTTGACGCTGAGGCGCATGGCCATGTTTCGGAAGGGGTGGCCGTCACCATCAATCTTGATGCGATTACGCTGGGATTGTCATTGGATGACAATGATGTTTTGGCCGGAGATTATTGGGCGAAGGAAGTACGTGATGCAGTTGATCGTCCCGGTGACGACCTGTTGACCGATGCATTACCGAATGGCATTCAACATCATTACATGACATTAGGTTCTGTTACAGCGGGCGTGTTTACAGTGAACGATAGCGCACAATGCAAGCGTTTCGAATTTCCGCCGTTGACTGATATTCGTGCCGGGGATGTTTGTTATGACAATGATGCTTGTAATATGCCGGATGTGGGCAATGTGCAAAGTGCCATTGATTATTTATGTAAAGCGCGGGATCTACGCTGGCACAATAAACATTTACATGGTTGGGGAATCGTTTGCGGCCTGATCGTTAAATGTGGCTCGGATACTTTCCCAGATGATGTAGGAAATGATGGTACTGATGCTGCAGCAGAGCGCCAGCGTCGTCATGTGCGTGTAACTTCCGGTTATGCGCTTACTTGCGAAGGTGATGATGTGGTGTTGGATGTAGAGCGTGAGCTTGATCTGATAGAACGCATTGAGAAGCTCGAAGAAAGTGGCGCAACTGTTTTGGATGACAGTGGTGATGGTGCCGTGTGTTTGCGTATCGATCTTGATTCTGATGGTTTGTCTGAAATTAGCGTTGAGGCTTACGACCCAGATCGACATAAAAAATCGATTCTTGACGGAACGTTATTGTTAGACTTTTACGAGCATTGCATCCTAGACCTGAGAAAAGCAGTATTAGATGAGATTGATTTCACGAATACTGATGAAATTGAAGTGATTGAAGGTGGGGAGACGGGTCTTGTGTCAGATCAGCGCCGCAAACTGACAACAGTTGCTAATCTGTTGGTTCAATTGGCTAATGCTGAGAACGGCACTTATGTCTTTCTGTCTCGTAAGGAACATGAAATCTTGAAAGATCTATACGATCGTTTGCGCCAGGTGTTACAAAGTTCGACCTTTTGCGCAATGTTTCAGGATGAAAGTTTTCCGTCGTATCCTTTTGATCAATCCGGTATGACAACGTTGTTTGGTAAAAATAGCCATACCCGCGTAAAAGTCCATCCGGATGGAGAACACCTGTATACCTATGGGGGTACAGATAATACGATCAATGTTTATGATTTGCAGAAAGGTGAATTGATCAGCGTGTTGGAAATGCCTTCGGCGGAAGGTGCTGAAACCACAGCGATAACTTTTTCTCCTGATGGCGCATTACTGTATGCAACAGCCAATGTGCGTGGAATTGATTCAGTTTTTGGTATTGCGCGTATTGCGGATAAACACGCTTGGGAAGAAATGGCGATATTGTGTGACCTCGAGATTGTCGAAATGGAGGTGTCACAGGCTAATCAAGGATTAATCTACGCAGTAGGTTTAGGTAGGGGACTTTTTTTCCTTAATCCTAAAGTGATCATGGACGAAGCCAAGCCACGCCCGCAACCGGTTTACGAATTCAATGCAGTTGGGCATATGGCCATTGATGCACAGAATGGATTTGCTTACTGTACCGATCAGAGTAGTAAAGATGTGGCGATACCCGAGCACTATAATCAAGTGGCTGTGTGTAATCTTCAAATCAACACAGATGTGGCGGATGGTCAGTCCCCTTCGTCGATAATATTGTTAAGAGACACCGGCGGCGTGCCATTGAGTGGAACAGATGGCTTGACAGTTCGGGTTTCGTCGAAGCCTGACGATGATGTGAATAGTGGCGGGCGTTTGTATGTGGTGGCAGATGCCGTAAATGCGAATACAGGCCAGAGTGATAATAAATTACTCCTGACCTTTGCATTACCGGTACAGCAGGGTAGTACAAATACACCAATCAATATTGTTTCGATTGAAAAAACGCAGGTATCGCTGGCTTATCATGCGCAAAACGATCAATTGTTATTGGCGATGGAAGACGGTTACCGTCTGCAGATGTTTGAGCCAAATGGCAACGCAACAAACTTTTTCCGAGTTCCGGTACAGATCCAACCGGTCGATGTGGTCGTCAATAAAGACAACGGGCAAGTATATACCCTAAATTTTTTGAGTAACACCATTAGTGTTATTCCGGCAAAGGAATTGGCTGTAACGGAAGTGTTTCTTGATACGCTGGCGAGCTACCGTACGGATGTCCTGTTGGCTTTTTACGGCTTGTTTGGAAATTTATTGCAATATCTCAAAGATTGTTTTTGTGATCATCTGTTGGTTAAATGTCCAAGCTGTGATGGCGATGAAATTCTCTATTTGGCCAATATTGAAATTCGCGCCAGGCAGGTTTACAAAGTCTGTAATTTTGACAAACGTAAATACGTGAAGTCCTTCCCAACAGTGGATTACTGGCTCTCGTTGGTGCCCATTGCGCCATTGATTGAAAAAGCAGTGACTAAGTTTTGTTGTTTAGTGTTACCGAATTTTTTCGCTAAAAAACAGGATGATGTGATTGTGCAGCCGCAAGCAGGTGGGGGCAGGACTTTAGGTGTTCAAAATCGAGTCACAGCCAAAACCAGTCGAGAGGGCGTGCAGGCTTATGCGCGTACCGATGTAAGAGCTGTTGTGCGCAGGCAAGCCACTGGCGCTAAATTGGTAGGGAATCTGGCTGGAGCTGGCCTTACAAATTTGGCAGAAACAGGGCGTCGCAAGGATATTGGCATCAAGAAACAAGCGCTAATTGATCATTCGGTTAATGATGCGACGGTGGAATTAAAACGTAATCAAATCGAAGTGGCCGGTATTCAGGCCTATGATGCAAAAAAAGCCGGGCAATACATTACGGATTATACGCAAACGCCACAGCGTCTTGAGCCGGGCAGTAAAGTTACGTTGATACAGAGAGACGGCAAGGTTGTATTCTATCGTGTTGAACAGCCTAAGACAGTTGCCGGTGTTGAAATCTCGGATAAAGTGAAAGCGGATTTGGATCAATTCGAGAAGCGTAAAGCTGATCTCTCGGATTTCAGTGAGTTGAATGCAGCGCTTGCTACTACAGAAACGCGGCGAGCCAATGTGGTTGAGTTGACGGCCGTCAAGAGCGAGCTCAGCGCCCTACAAAATGATAAGTTATCCATCGAAGCAGAGCTGGCTGGGCTTAAATCGCAGGTTGATTCAGTTAAGACGCAGCGGTTGGTAGAAGAACAAAAACTGACAGAGATGAGTGGCTTGCGGAGCAATCTTTCCAATGATTTAGTGCAAATGAATGAAAACTTGCAAGAAATGAAAAAATTACATGATGAGATCCGGGTCGGGGTGATTAAGGACAGTCCCGTTATAGGTATTAGCGGGGTAACAAAAGATGTGGATACTAAGCTTCGTGAGGCTGGTGTTTTGACGGTTGAAGATCTTACAAAAGCTAATGTCGCTAGTTTGAGCCGAAAAACCGCGATTGACAGAAGTACGCTTACTCAGATTATTACTTCAGCCAAGAGTCGCTTAAAGTAATTATGCTAATGTTGCTGATGTGGGAGTGATAGACATATGGAAACCCAGGTAATACAGAAGAGATCAAAATCACTGGTTAATCCAAGAAGGAAGTCGCGGGGACGAACTTATGAAGCACAACATGTGGAAGTTCAGTCGATACTGCATGGTAATAGAATTCAGCCTAAACTTCGATTGGGGCAGCCAAATGATGAATATGAACAGGAAGCCGACCTGGTGGCAGAACAAGTCATGCGAATACCTGCACCGCAGGCTGGCTCATTATCTTCTGAAGACCATTCATCACCGGACAATAGTAATGTCCATAACGAAATAAATCAGAGGGCCTGTGTTAGTTGTGAAAAAGATCAAGCGTTCATCCATTCAAAAAAAGAGAAAGACATCATTGCTGAAGTATCACCTAAGGTAAGCACAGATATGCAGGCGCTACGAGGTAGCGGGCGGCGATTATCTGGATCGCAGCAAAGCTTTTTAGAACCTCAAACTGGTACGTGTTTCTCTAATGAAGTTCATAGTACACCGGCTCAGCAGCGCCTGAAGCGCGTGTTTGGTCACCGAGAGCAGCAACTGCAATCCAAGCTGACTGTAAATGAGCCCGGAGACAAATACGAGCGAGAAGCCGATACTATGGCAGACTGGGTAGTGGGAGAGCGGGTAGAAAGTTGCGGAGAAGCACTAAGCTCGACACCTACGGTATCGCCAACGCTGCACCGAAAAATGATCGACCAAGATGCGACTAACGAACCCCAGAAAACTGTAGAGTCGCACGTGGCCGAAGCGTTACGCTCCTCAAAACAGCCTTTGGACCCCGATACACAAAGCTTCATGGAATCTCGCTTTAACTTTGATTTCAGTGATGTAAGAATTCACACTGGGGAGGCTGCCACTGCTTCGGCGCAGGTACTGAATGCGCGCGCTTACACGCTGGGTTCAAATATCGTTTTTGGGGCGGATGCTTACGCTCCGCAGCGCCCATCCGGCCGCAAGTTGCTGGCTCATGAACTGACCCACGTTGTGCAGCAGGGTGGTGCCTCAACATTTCAGCGGGTTGATCGTAGCCTCGATTCATCCTTTGGTACTCGTGGTGACAATGCCCGTGCCATAGATGACGAAGAACGACGGCAAGCGCTCTCAGTACCTGGTAAAGCTGCTACGCCGGATATTCAGCGTGAAGAAGAAGCGCCGGCTGTACCCGCGCCAGCCGTTCCTACGCTCACCCTGACTCCCGGTAACACTCTCACGCGGGGAGATAATCTGGCAGCCGTGGTTTCCTTTACTGCCGCTGCTGGGGAGACATTTACTGTTACTGGTTGGACGTATACCACTGCGAGTCTGGGTACGGTAACTAGAGCTGTCACGGATGCGGACTTTCAATCAAGATGGGAAGGAGTGATGGCGCTCTCTGGTGATTTGGTGATGACCTATACAATCACTCCCGCTGGTGGTACCACAGGCGCGGCGCAAACACTACAAGAGTCCATAACGGTGAGTGATCGTACTGGAGCAACTTGGCAGTCCACCGTTACGGACGAAGTGGAAGCCGCTTATGCAGGACAGCCTTCGCCACCAGAGCTGTTTAGCCACTTAGGCCTACACAATTCAGGAGCCCCTACCTTACCAAACCCAACAGACACGCCC
>JAHZIU010000262.1 GCA_022601315.1 Betaproteobacteria bacterium | reverse complement strand
TTCACGCGTTATTGCATCTGCAATACATTGCACAAACTGAATTTCCCTTTCATTACTGCTGATGGCTTTTTCATTCTTTAGATTATCAAAAGCCTGTAACCCCATCGCATCCACTTCGTTATCCGGCATAAAAGCTAATTGACTTCTGCCGGTCGGCGTGGTTGCGCAAGCAGTAACAAAAATTATTGACAACAAAACCAGCTGAAAAATCATCCATTTGGCATTCATAACAATTAATACCTCTAATTTTCATTAAAAACTATTAGACATTATACAGTGCTATAGCAATTCATTTTTCTGGTATATTCTATACCTTGAATGACCATTTTTCTTAACCATCATAAGGAATTTATCATGGGTGATCATATATACAAAGTTATTGAATTAGTTGGTTCTTCTACCAAAAGTAGTGATGATGCGATTGAACAGGCCATTGCTAAAGCCAGCAAATCCCTACACAACCTGGATTGGTTTGAAGTCGTCGAAACGCGCGGACATATCGTTGATAACAAGGTTGGTCACTACCAGGTAAAAGTAAAAATCGGCTTTCGCTTGGATTGAGTAAAAAATACGCACTGATTGCGGTAAACATCGGAGGCATATACTTGTCACATAGGCAAATGTAATCCACACAGGAATAAGCCGTCAAAACTAGACAAACCAATATTCATAGGGGATTCGACGGCTATGATAAAATGATTGCTTTCACAAAAATGTAAATACAATTGGTTATTTATAGTTGCACTCACTGACCATACTTTCTGCTAGGAACTCCAATGACGCACAATCTATTCAATAGCTTGCAAGAACTTCCGACGACTCCTGGTAGTACTGCAAAATACTATTCACTGCCAGCACTTGAAAAAAGTGGCCTGGGTAAAATTTCCCGACTTCCCGTTTGTATACGGATTGTTCTGGAATCTGTATTACGTAATTTTGATGACAAAAAAATTACCGAAGATCATGTTCGAGAATTGGCCAATTGGCAACCGAATGCAAGCAGAACCAATGAAATCCCTTTTGTAGTTTCACGCATTGTTTTGCAAGACTTTACAGGCGTTCCACTACTGGTTGATCTTGCTGCCATGCGGAGCGCTGTCACTAAACTGGGTAAAGACCCCAAACTGATTGAACCATTGGTCCCCGTTGATTTGGTTGTTGATCACTCCATCCAGGTTGACCACTATGGTAATAAGAATGCACTCGAGCAAAATATGCAAATAGAGTTTGCTCGTAACAACGAGCGCTATCAATTTATCAAATGGGGCATGCAAGCTTTTGATACTTTTAAAGTAATACCCCCAGGAATTGGTATTGTGCACCAAGTTAACCTGGAATATCTTGCTCGTGGCGTACACAACAAAAACGGTATCGTCTATCCCGATACTTTGGTTGGCACTGACTCTCATACAACCATGATTAATGGTATCGGTGTGGTTGGCTGGGGTGTGGGTGGTATTGAAGCTGAAGCAGGTATGTTGGGGCAACCCGTTTATTTTCTGACACCGGATGTCATTGGCGTCAATTTGACCGGACAATTACGCGAAGGCGTTACGGCTACTGATTTGGTCTTAACGATTACCGAAATGCTTAGAGCGGCAAATGTTGTCGGGAAATTTGTTGAGTTCTTTGGTGAAGGCACTGCATCACTAACACTGCCAGACCGCGCCACTATAGCCAATATGGCCCCGGAATACGGCGCAACTATGGGCTTTTTCCCTGTTGACGATGCAACCATTGAATATTTCAAAGGCACTGGTCGTAGTGACGAAGAAATCACCGCATTCCAAGCTTATTTTAAAGCACAGGAAATGTATGGCATCCCTAGAAAAGGGGATATTGATTATACTCAGGAACTTGAACTCGATCTTAACACCGTTTCGCCTTCGCTTGCTGGCCCGAAACGCCCACAGGATCGCATTGATTTAGCAAATATTAAATCTCAATTTACCACCCTCCTAAACAGTCCTGTCTCTGACGGGGGATTTGGCAAACAGGGCGACGACCTCAGTAGTCAACGTTACCCGACGCGCGACACGCACAGTGGAGCAGATGCCGATGTTTGTACTCATCTTGGATTCGATGATCAGGATGAAAATCGCCTGCCACCCCATAGCGCACGAAATGTAACAGAAATGATTGGCAACCATCCAACACCAGATGACGTGGATACATCCTCCAACGCGTTAGGTAGCTCAGTTGAACTAGGTCAAGGTGATGTACTCATCGCAGCCATTACTTCTTGCACCAATACATCTAACCCTAGCGTCTTAATCGCAGCCGGATTATTGGCCAAGAAAGCGATAGAGAAAGGACTATCCGTACAACGCCATATCAAAACATCACTCGCCCCCGGCTCAAGAGTGGTTACAGATTACTTAACTGTTACCGGCCTGCTACCTTATCTTGAGCAACTCGGTTTTAATCTGGCGGGTTACGGTTGCACCACTTGCATTGGAAACACCGGCCCGTTGGCCGAACCGATTGAAGAAACCATTGTTAAAAATGATTTAGTTTGCGCAGCAGTTCTTTCTGGGAATCGTAATTTTGAAGCCAGGATTCACGCCAATATTCGTGCAAATTTCCTGTCCTCCCCTCCTTTAGTAGTAGCATACGCCATTGCTGGTACCGTACTAAAAGACCTGACCACTGAACCACTGGGTATTGGCAAGGATAATACCCCAGTTTGGCTCAAGGATATCTGGCCGAGCAGCAAAGAAATAAACGCCCTCATCAAATTTGCTACCAATGCCGATACGTTCCGTCAACTGTATGGTAATCTAACCAAAGATCATCCACTATGGAACGACGTAACTTCAGTGACTGGAAAAACATATAACTGGCCGCAATCCACCTATGTAGCAGAACCGCCATTCTTCCAAAATTTTTCTATACAATCAAACAGTGTAAACAACCCTGACAGTATCAAAAACGCTTATGCATTAGGACTATTTGGTGACTCTGTAACCACAGACCATATCAGTCCGGCCGGCGCTATTAAAGAAGCTTCCCCAGCAGGGGAATACTTACTTGAAAATCATGTATCAAAGAAGGATTTTAATAGCTACGGTTCCCGTCGCGGCAACCATGAAATCATGATGCGTGGCACTTTTGCAAATGTTCGAATTAAGAATCTCATGATCCCTGGCAGTGAAGGTGGCGTAACGCTCTATCAAGGCAGTTCTGATCATGGAGCCACACAAATGAGCATTTACGACGCTGCCATGAAATATCAGGCACAAGGCATTCCCACCATCGTATTTGGCGGCAAGGAATATGGTACTGGTTCGAGTCGGGACTGGGCTGCAAAAGGCACACAATTGCTCGGCGTAAAAGCAGTTGTTGTCGCGAGTTTCGAGCGTATTCATCGTAGTAATCTCATTGGTATGGGTGTTCTCCCATTGCAGTTTAAAAACAATGATAATATACAATCATTAGGCATTGAATCCACTGATCAGTTCGATATACTTGGCCTACAAGATTTAAAACCGCAACAAGATGTAACCCTTGTCATCCATAAGCAAAATGGAACACAAAAAGAAGTAACGCTACTTTGCCGAATTGACACCAACATTGAAGTAGACTACTACCAGCAGGGCGGCATTTTGCCATATGTTCTAAGAGAACTGGTTAGCAGCTAAACACTTTTGTGTTCATCAGAATTCCAGAGCTACTGTGAGCACTGCGATACATTGCTATGAGGTATTTCTATAACTGACAAGAGAAGCAACTATGGGTCTTTACACCGAAACTGCTGAATTTTCCACTGAACCAAGTAACTTCAATGTAAATAAGATTCAGCGCTATCCCAAATCTTTTTTAAAATTGATTTTGTTTGGCTTCTCGCTTGTTGGTATTCCATTAATCCTTGCACTCATAAACAGCGCTATTACCATTGACAATCTTGCGGCACAAAGTCGAGATACAGTCTATCAAGCTACCCAGATTACCCACGGAAATCGCGTTCTGGTCGATGAAACATTAGCTATGGAGAGGAGCTTAAGTCAAGCACTTATTCTAAGTGATTCATCATTACTTGAAGGATATTTTCTGGCACATAAAAAGTTTGACACAATGGCTGGAAAACTAACTGACCTTCCCTTGCCGACAGAACAGAAATTGTTGTTGAAAAAAATTCGCTTGTCAGAGGCAATTGTTTATAAATCCATTCTGGAAGCCAAAGACTCTCCTACAAATTTTCATGATCAGATTAACGCTTTTTCAAACATTCTAGCGTCGGTTAAAGATTTCACAGTAATGGGCAATATACTTATCAATCAAGAGGTTGATAAGATGCTAGAAACCGCAAATCAAACTCGCACAAATGTCGGAGTACAATTAATTGCTTTAATTCCGTTCGTTATTGCCCTGGCAGTTATATTTTCAATCGCCATTACACGTCCAATTAGACAAATTGATGAAGCCATATACAATATGGGACAAGGACAATTATCAAAACCGATACATGTAGGTGGCCCTCAGAGCCTGGAGTATCTTGGGAACCGATTAGATTGGATGCGTCGCCGCTTACTCAAACTGGAAGAGCAAAAGATTCAATTTCTCAGACATGTTTCTCATGAGCTGAAGACGCCCTTGACAGCCATTCGTGAAGGCGCGGATTTACTTGCAGAAGGTGTAACTGGGAATCTCTCAAAACAACAGCAACTCATTGCAGATATCTTACATAGCAGTAGCTTGCAACTACAAAAACGCATTGAGGATTTGTTAAGCTATAGCGCAATACAGGCAGAAAAAACAACACTTGTAAAAAATACAGTCAATTTATCTAAAATCATTGATCATGTATTACAAAACCAAAATCTGTCAATTATGAGTAAAGAATTAACTATTAATCGCAACTATCCAGACCTGATTTTCGAATGCGATGAAGATAAAATTCAAATTATTCTAGATAACATCTTATCCAATGCTGTAAAATTTTCTCCTGTAAAAGGACATATTGATATTCATGCAGCTAAAAATAATGAATATATCCAAGTAGATATAGTTGATGCAGGCGTTGGCATCCATGATACTGACAAAGAAAAAATATTTGAACCCTTTTACCAAGGACAGTTTGTTCCAAATGCGCATGTAAGAGGTACAGGACTAGGGTTATCCATTGCACGTGAATTTGCACTGGCTCATGGTGGAGATATTAAATTTATCCAACAAACAGAAGGTGGCGCTTGCTTCCGCCTTATATTACCAATCAGTGATATTGAGGAAGCATTATGAACTATAGCTGCAATAGATTATTTTTATTCGTACTTTTAAATTTTCTACTATTTGGATGTTCAAACATACTGACAAATACAGCGCAGCATACTGATGCAACTTTGCCAAAAACTGTACCCGTTCAAACCCAGCTTGATGCATTGATGGTAGACTATGCACTCATTGAGAAAATGGATGCGTCAGAACTGAGTGCTTTACATGAATTCAGCAAACAAGAATTTCTGGATAAACAAGAAGATGAGGATCGTATTCGCTATATTTTGTTACTTTTGTTACCAAACACAGCATTTTATGACCGAGATGTTGCGCTAACTTTACTGAAAGAATGGCACGGGATAGAACAACAGCAATTAAGCTTCATTAGTTTCAGAAACATGCTGATAACGCGGCTGGAAGAAGAGGAACGCATAGACAAGATTACCAATCGTTTATATCAAGAATTAACAATTGAAAAACAACAAACCGAATTATTACAAAAAAAGGTAAATGGCATCAAAGATCTGGAAAAAACACTTATCAGAAGAAACATACCTTAATCCTATATGAACTTAAAATCATTAGTTATTCGCTTTAGAAATAATCAATCTCAAAAAACAATACAAATCACTTTTAAATGTCACTCACCCTAAAGGTGAGCCACGCCATGATATTAGTAGAATAGCATGCTGTTTTTTACTTTTTTGGTGCGCTGCAATTAATTGTATCAATACTTGTGACGCCGCACTGCATTCGATCAGAAATATGAAACTGACGCTCTAAACACAAACCAACTGAGGATTTAGGATGAAAGAATATGGAGACTAAATCAAAAATACTACTTGTAGATGATGATTCTGATCTACTTGAATTACTGTCAATTCGTTTAATTGCTGCTGGCTATGAAATTGATACAGCCGAAAGCGCAGAATCAGCGCTTAATTATCTTGATATTTCCAGACCGCAACTTGTCATAAGCGATATGCAAATGAGTGGCATAGACGGCATGGCATTATTTGAACAAATTCACACAAATATTCCAACACTACCCGTAATTATTTTAACAGCTTATGGCACCATCCCAGATGCTGTCGCAGCAGTACAGCGCGGTGTTTTTGGCTATCTCACTAAGCCATTTGACAGCACAAATTTATTAGCACAGATCAAGCAAGCACTGCTGCATGTTCCATCTACCGTAAAACTAGAAAAGTCCCACACCTCATGGCGCAAAGAAATTATTACGCAAAGTGCTGTAATGGAAGATGTTTTAGGTAAAGCAGAACTTGTCGCCAGAGGAGATGCAAGCGTTCTACTGTATGGCGAAAGTGGTGTCGGCAAGGAATTGTTTGCACGAGCAATTCATAGCGCCTCTAGTCGTTGCGACAAACCATTTGTTGCGGTTAATTGTGCTGCAATTTCAGAACAATTATTGGAATCTGAACTTTTTGGCCACGTAAAAGGCGCGTTTACTGGCGCAATCCGTAATCATCAAGGACTCTTTCAATTGGCTGAAGCTGGCACCTTATTTCTTGACGAAATTGGTGATATGCCTCTTTTGCTGCAAGTTAAATTATTGCGTGCGCTACAAGAAAAACAAATTCGCCCTGTAGGTTCTGCCAACACTGTCCCTGTCAATGTACGTATTATTTCTGCCACGCACCGTAATCTTAAAACCGAAATTGCAGAAGGAAATTTTCGTGAAGACCTCTACTATCGATTAGATGTCGTTGCGTTGAATATACCCGCCCTCTCTCAAAGACGAGAAGACATTCCACTATTAGGCAATTATTTCCTTGAATTATTTACCAAGCGATATGAAAGAAATATTAACGGATTTTCTCCGGACGCCATGCAAATGTTAATTAGCGCATCATGGCCGGGCAATGTTAGACAGCTCATGAACATCGTGGAGCAATGTGTTGTATTGAGTACAGCGTCTCTAATTTCACCAGCACAAGTCTATGATGCAATGCATATGAAAACAACACAGCTTTCATCGTTTGAAGAAGCAAAAAAACAATTTGAAAGAGACTATCTCATACGCGTTCTAAAAATCACCTCAGGTAACGTCACGCAAGCTGCACGAATTGCAAAACGTAATCGGACTGAATTTTATAAACTGTTGCAGAGAAATCAGCTGGATTTTTCTATTTTCAAAAAACAACAACAGGAAAAGGTGGAACACAAAT
>JAHZIU010000261.1 GCA_022601315.1 Betaproteobacteria bacterium | reverse complement strand
CAAGCCAAGAGCTTGGATGGTTTGGATGTTCAGGTGATTTCAGGTGTCACACCACCTGAAGGCTGGAGCGGCAAGTTATGGGCCCTTGAGCAAGGATTGCAAAAAGTTTGCACACCCTACACATTGCTTTTGGATGCAGATATTGAACTGTCGCCAGGAATTGTTGCAATATTGCAACAGAAAGCGCGCCAGGAAAATCTGGCCTTAGTATCGTTAATGGCTGAGCCCCCAATGGGGAATTTCATAGAACGTTTGCTAATGCCTGCATTTATCTTCTTTTTTAAACTATTATATCCTTTTGGTTTAGCTAACAAACCAACTTCAAGTATGGCCGCAGCTGCAGGAGGGTGTATTCTGGTTGAAACGACAGCGCTACGTTCTGCAGGTGCTTTTGCCAGCCTTCACGATGCATTGATTGATGATTGTACATTGGCGGCACGTATTAAGCGTAAGGGTATGCGTACCTGGATTGGACTCAGTCATGCAGCGCGCAGCCATCGGGGTTATCACAGTTTGGCGCCTATCTGGGAAATGGTGGCTCGTACGGCTTATACGCAATTAAAGTATTCACCAGTTTTGCTTGTTGTTTGCAGCATAATCATGGTTTCCATGTTTTGGTTTGCGCCGTTGGTATTTTTGTTTCAGCCCACTGAAGTAGCTTATATCGTGAGTTTTTTAGTGTGGACTGCTATGTTATTTGCATATAGCCCAACCTTAATTTACTATCAACGTTCGCCGCTATGGGTAATTTTATTGCCAGTTGTCGGTGCTTTATATCTTGCCATGACATGGACTTCAGCATTACGGTTTTGGCAAGGAAAACGTGCAAGTTGGAAAAATCGTCAATATGAAAGTTAAAAAATCCCCTATATTAATGCAATGGATGTTAGTCCTGGTCATGCAGTTTTCTGTAGCAGAAGCGATAGCTACTGATACGGAATCTGTTAGTCCTGATCAAGTTGTGCACAATCTACAAACATCTTTACTGCAAGCAATGCGCGAGGGTGAACAACTCGATTATCAAGGGCGTTTTGAATTTTTATCACCAGTGATTAACCAAACACATGATATTGACTTAATTATAAAGACAATTTTAGGTGCAACATTATGGTTCGAAATGGGTGTTGAACAGCAGACTTTGCTAACAGATACCTTTCAAAAGCTGAGTATTGCGACCTATGCAGGGCGCTTTTTCAAGTACGATGGAGAGCAGTTTGAGATTTCCGAGCAACAGGAATTGCCTCGTGATCAAGTATTGGTTCGTAGTCGATTAATTAAAGGTGATGGCGATAGCGTTAATTTTGATTATGTTTTGCGGCAATCAAAAGGGCAATGGCGTATTGTGAATATCTTGTTTGATGGTGTAAGCGACTTAGCGATAAAGCGGAGCGAATACCGTGCTGTCCTGCAACGGGATGGTTTTTCAGTGTTGATTGAAATTCTTGAGGAAAAAATTATTCTGGCCCAACAGAATTGATAAAGTGATGGTCGTGTTTTTTCTTAAAAGGTTCTATTGAACGTGGAAGTCTCAAGCAGTCGTAGTTATCGTTTTTTTGCACGCTGGGCTGCTTTTTCCTATCAGAATGCTGTTTGGGTAATTTTGCTCGCGCTTATCATTGCTGCAATGAGCGTTATCTATACAGCACGTAATCTCGGCGTACATACTGACACGACAGATATGTTGTCAGAGGATGTACCTTTTCGTGTTAATCATGAACGCTATAAAGTTGTGTTTCCCCAGTATAAGGATACTTTACTGTTGGCGGTTGACGCGCCCACACCGGAGCAAGCGCATGACGTCGCTAAACGTCTGGCGAACAATTTGCGGGAAGATGCAACTCATTTCTATGATGCTTATTATTTGAGCGGAGAAGACTTTTTTGAACAAAATGGATTACTGTATAAGAGTGTCCCTGAGCTAGAAGAAATAACAGATCGTTTGGCGGCGGCTCAGCCGCTAGTTGCGCGAATTGCCAATGATCCAGCTTTATTTACATTTGCTACTGTACTTACCGAAGCGATTGATGAATTGCGTGATGGCCGAGATCTTGATTTAGCGCCGATTGTAGAAGCAGTTAGTGCAACATTGGATGCGCAGTTGGCTGGCGAGCCACGTGCATTGTCATGGCAGGTGTTATTGGGTGGTGAAAAGCAGAAAGACAATTACCAGGAACTGGTGCTGGTTCGTCCAAAGTTGGATTACTCAGAATTATTTGCCGCTGAGCAATCTATTGCAGCGTTACGTGATGTGGCGCAAGAGACCGGTTTGACTGATGATGCGCTGGAGAAAATGCGTGTTACAGGTGCTGTAGCGCTGGCTTATGATGAACTCAATAGCGCTATGCATGGTGCACAGGATGCCGGTTTGTTGGCGTTAGTTATGGTGACTGTTGTGTTATTTATGGCGCTGCGCACACCTGGTGCAGTATTAACGGTACTGTTGAGTTTGATTTTAGGATTAGTGCTGACGGCAGGATTCGCAACGGTTGCAGTGGGTCATCTGAATTTAATCTCTATAGCATTTGCTGTCTTATATATTGGCCTTGGCGTGGATTATGCCATTCATTTTTTGCTGCGCCATCAGGAAGTCAGACAGTCGAAGCGCTCCGTTTCAGACACGTTGTATAGTACGGGTGGGGATATGGGGCGTGCTTTAATGGTTTGTGCAGTAACTACCGCAATTGGTTTTTATGCCTTTATGCCTACAGCTTATCGGGGTGTTGCAGAGCTGGGTTTGATCTCGGGTACAGGTATGATTATCAGTTTATTAGTCACACTGACATTGGTACCTGCTTTACAAAGATTTTTTCCAACCCGAATACGGAAATCAACGATATCGGTCCAATCAATCAATAAGGTGTTGGATTTGCCACGGCGTTCGCGTAAGCTGGTTTATATTGTAACAGCCATTTTAATAGCGGTTTCCGTCATCGCATTACCGCAGGTCAAATTTGATTACAACCTTCTGAATCTAAATAATCCACAGGCAGAATCAGTACAGACTTTCCGGGAATTGTTGGCTGAGGCGGAAGATTCACCTTGGCATATTATTGCACTGGCCGATGACTATCATGAAACTGAGCAACTTGTTCAACAGCTATCCAAGCTTCCTGAGGTAGATAAAGTTTTAAGTATTTTAGACCTTATACCTGCCGCGCAAACAGAAAAAAGTCAGTTGATTGGAGATATGGCATTGACTTTGGGTCCGATTTCATTTGCTACAGAGTCTCAATCGCAAGAAATTTATAGTGTCTCGCAACAGCAACGCAAGTTAAAAGAATTGCTGCAGTCATTGGAACAATTGATTGCTGAGCAACCGGATCATGTTGCCATTATTTCTTTACGTGCGTTGAGTTTGTCTCTAGCTAATTTGTTAACACAGATAAATGAATCAAGCGATAGTGTATATGCCGAACAATTATTGCGTGCCGTAGATCATGATTTACTGAGTTTACTGCCAGGATCGATTGGGCGTTTACAAGCCGCACTGGAAGCCAGCCCCTTTACACAACAGGCGTTACCAAAGTCATTGAGTTCACATTGGCAGAGTCATGATGATGTTTACCGGCTGGCAATTTATCCTACCGAAAATATTAACGATAATGATGCGTTACGACGCTTTGTGCGAGCAGTACAACAAGTCACCCCGTTTGCTACGGGCGCACCGGTCATTAGCCTGGAAGCAGGCGAGGCTGTAGTCGATGCATTTGTACATGCTTTTTCATTGGCATTATTGGGTGTAACCTTAGCGTTATTGGTATTACTCAGAAATGTGTTCTCCACTGTACTTGTATTGGTGCCATTGTTGTTGGCCGCCTTGTTTACAGGTGCTGGAACAGTTTATCTGGGTGTACCGTTTAATTTTGCCAATATTATTGCATTGCCTTTACTTTTGGGTATTGGTATCGATTGTAGTGTGCATATGGTTCATCGGAGTCGCAATACCGGGGTGGTTTATGAGAATTTGCTGCATACCAGTACAGCACGTGCTATTTTTTACAGTGCTTTAACAACATTAGTAGGGTTCGGTAGCTTAGCATTTTCACCCCATCAGGGTACTGCCAGTATGGGATTGCTATTGGCTGTAGGCGTGTTTCTGACCTTGGTTTGTGTATTAATAATTTTACCCGTGTTGCTGCAATCTTCAAGTAAAAAAACTAATTCTAATTCTTAGCCTGCACGATTTCCGATTTGTTTTTTTCTGCATTAGTTAGCGTTGCATCAGCAGACTGTTCTTTTGGGTCGGTTTCTTTTGTGCGTGTTAATGCAGCAGCAAAAAAACCATCGGTTTGATGTGTTTGCGGCGATAATTGCAGAAATTCACCGGTATTAATGGCTATTTTTTGCTGGGAAAATAATTCAGAGCAATTTAGCAAGCTAAACTGCGGATGTTGATTCAAAAAATCCTGAATGATTATTTCGTTCTCTTCAGGCAGGAAACTGCAGGTGGCATACACCAATCGCCCGCCGGGTTTTAGTAAGCCGGCTGCAGCAGCCAGAATAGCGGCTTGTTTGGCTTTAAGTTCTTCTATGCTCTGAGGCGACTGACGCCATTTTAGGTCTGGGTTGCGGCGTAATGTCCCCAAGCCGCTGCAAGGTGCATCGATCAATACCCGGTCTATTTTTCCTGTCAGGCGTTTGATTTTGATATCGTTTTCATGCGTAATACGCTGGGCATGTAAATTCGACAGGCCAGAGCGTTTGAGACGGGGTTTTAGGTTGTTCAAACGTTTTTCTGAAACATCAAATGCATACAAACGTCCTCTGGAATTCATCAGCGCGCCGAGTAGTAATGATTTTCCACCTGCGCCAGCACAGAAATCGACAACCATATCGCCACGCTTCGGTGCAAGCAGGTATCCCAATAATTGACTGCCTTCATCTTGAACTTCAATTCTTCCCGTTAGGAAGAGTTGGTGTCGATTGATAGCAGGTTTTCCAGTTAGACGAATTCCGCAAGGTGAAAATGGCGTCGCTTGTGCTTTAAATCCCTCTGCAGTAAGTGTTTCGAGGATTTGGTCACGTTTGGCAAGAATGGTATTCACTCTTAAATCTAGTGGCGCAGCATTTTGTAGTGATCGTCCGAGGCTGAGAATGTCTTCATCAGACATAAATGATTGTAATTTTTCAACCAGCCACTCAGGAAACTCTGCCTGCACAGCCAAAATTTGAGATGCCAATTTAATTGCTTTGATTTCGGCTAGCCATTTTGTTTCAGTATTGCTAATCATTGGTGCGAGTTCTCGCGAATTCATGCCT
>JAHZIU010000260.1 GCA_022601315.1 Betaproteobacteria bacterium | reverse complement strand
TTTGTCACGTTTTACTAAGGAGTATCGTTGGGCACATTTAGATATAGCGGGTACAGCCTGGAAATCGGGTAAGGAAAAAGGATCAACGGGTCGGCCTGTGCCGTTGTTATCGCAGTTTTTAATTTCACAATCTAAAGTGTGAAATTAGGTGTGAAGATAATCTTTTTAGTTAGATAAGTTAATAAGCGATGGTGTTTTTTCTGGAATTTGAGAGAATCTTTATATTAATGGCATTGAGAAATGAGGTTGTACTGCTAGCGAATTATGGATAATACAGATAAGTTAGCAGTTCTTATAGATGCAGATAATGCGCAGCCAAGTATTATTGATGATTTGTTAACAGAAATTGCAAATTATGGCATAGCCAGCGCTAAAAGAATCTATGGAGACTGGACTACACCTGGGTTAAAAGGCTGGAAAGAAGTGCTTTTGCAACATTCAATCCAGCCAGTGCAACAATTTGCCTATACTAAAGGTAAGAATGCAACGGACAGTGCCATGATAATCGATGCCATGGACTTACTGTACACTGATAAATTAGATGGTTTTTGTATTGTTTCCAGTGATAGTGATTTCACTAAACTGGCCTCAAGAATCAGAGAATCTGGCTTGTTGGTATACGGTTTTGGTGAACAAAAAACACCTTCTGCCTTTGTTTCAGCTTGCGATAAGTTTATTTATACCGAGGTGCTGCGTGCAAAGACTGACGATAGTCAGGCTATTGTCAAAAAATCAAGTAGTGAGTTAAAGCAGGATACGAAATTAGTCAGTTTATTACGCAATGCAGTTGAGGCATCGTCTGATGAAAGCGGGTGGTCCCAACTTGGTCCTGTCGGTGGTAATATTGCAAAGCAGGCACCTGATTTTGATCCAAGAAATTATGGCTACCGAAAGTTGGGAGAACTGGTCTCTGCAGTAAGACTTTTTGAGCTAGAGGAACGGCAAGTTGGTGACGGTAACTCAAAGACACTTTATGTTCGTGATAAACGTAAGAAATGAGCATATTTGATTTCTTTTATCGTTTTAACACAGTGTCTTCTGCATGTGGCAATGTGTCAGGATAATCTCTGCTGAAATGCAGACCACGACTTTCATGGCGTAATTGCGCACTACGTACAATCAAGTCTGCAGTGTCAACTAAATTGCGCAACTCTAATAAATCACTGGTAACACGAAAATTTGTATAATATTCATTTATTTCCTCGCGTAAGAGTTCTATCCTGCGTTGCGCGCGTTGTAAACGTTTTGTTGTACGCACTATACCGACGTAGCTCCACATAAAGCGGCGTAATTCATCCCAATTATGTGAAATAACAATTTCTTCATCAGCATCAGTGACACGGCTTTCATCCCAATCAGGTAGCTTAGTTGATGTGACGGATGGTTGATTTAAGATGTCTTTGCTTGCAGCTTGTGCAATGACCAAACATTCAAGTAAAGAATTACTTGCCAAGCGATTAGCACCATGTAAACCAGTCTGTGCCGTTTCACCAATAGCATAAAGGTTATGTAAATCTGTTTTGCCTTTTTTGTCTGTCACGATGCCGCCACATGTATAGTGTGCCGCTGGTACAACAGGGATCGGCTGCTTGGCAATATCAATACCCAATTCCATACATCGTGAATAAATATTAGGAAAGTGTTCTTGCAAAAATGCTAGCGGTTTATGTGAGATATCCAGATAAACACAGTCCAAACCACGTTTTTTCATTTCAAAATCAATGGCACGTGCCACAATATCACGTGGTGCTAGTTCGGCACGCGAGTCGTATTTGGACATAAATTGTTCATTGTTCGGCAGTTTTAATATCCCTCCCTCTCCACGTACAGCCTCACTAATGAGAAAAGTTTTTGCGTAAGGGTGATAGAGGCAAGTTGGATGAAACTGAATGAACTCCATATTGGCGACGCAACAACCAGCACGCCAACCCATGGCAATGCCATCACCCGTTGCAGTATCTGGATTGGTTGTATATAGGTAAACCTTGCTGGCGCCGCCTGTTGCAAGCACTGTATTTTTTGCTGCAAAAGTATGAACTTTGTCGTTTTTCTTGTCTAAAACATAAGCACCAAAACAGCATTTTTTTTGCGTACTTGGATGGTCTGAAACTTTGTCGGTGGTAATGAGGTCAATTGCGAGATGATGCTCAAATACATGAATATTAGGGTGTTGCCTAACTTTATCTATTAATATCTGTTGAATCGCTTTACCGGTTGCATCACCGCTATGGAAAATGCGCCGCATGCTGTGCCCACCTTCATTTGTTAGGTGATAGCCTGTATCGCTACCTGGCGCGCGGGTAAATTCAACGCCCTGGTCAATTAACCACTGTATTGCTTGCGGTCCATTTTTAACGATATCGTTAGTGATCTCAAAATTACATAAGCCAGCACCGGCTACAAGCGTATCCTGGACATGTTTTTCAGGAGAATCGTGCTTCGACAATGCAGCAGCTATACCACCTTGCGCCCATCCACTTGCGCCAGCATTTATTGATAGCTTCGTTACGATACAAACTTGTTTTTCATTTGCTAAGTTAAGTGCAAGCGTAAATCCAGCCAATCCGCTTCCTATAATCAGTGTATCAAAGTAATTGTTTTGCATATAGACTGCGGTATATTGAAGATCACTATATTAAGGCATTTAATCATAACAGACTCCGTTAGTGTTCATGAATGTATCCCGTTTGAATATATTAAATGATGTGTTTTTAATTAAAAAAACATAGATACGTGAACTAAATAATATAATTAACTGTCTCTCAGGCTGGTAGCTTACAGTTCCATGGATTTTCTTGGTTAGACATACTTGATCTGTTGTACCATAGCGTAACTTATAAAAATATTACTAAGGGATTGTTGACTAAACTTTGAAATGCTTTTTGATGATGGGAATTTTCCATCTTTTATGCGTTTCCTAGATTTAGCCGGCACTTCTTAATTAATTTAAAATGCTCAGGGATCAGGTAGTATGGGTGATCGGGAGGTCGATCAACAAATAGTGGAACGTGTTCAAAACGGAGACAAGCAAGCATTCGGTTTACTGGTAACTAAATACCAGCGAAAGCTATCACGCTTATTGTCTCAGTTTATTCGTGACTCTGCTGAAGTTGAGGACGTTACTCAAGAAGCTTTTATTAAGGCTTATAGAGCGTTACCTTCGTTTCGTGGGGACAGTGCTTTTTATACTTGGTTGTACCGGATCGGTATTAATACAGCTAAAAACTTTTTAGTTTCCCAAGGAAGACGGGCACCAACCTTACAAGGAGTTGATGCCGAGGATGCAGAGAATTTTGATACAGGTGGATCATTAAGAGAAATAAATACACCTGAAAGTGAACTGATGAGCAAACAAATTGCTCAAACAGTAAACCAAACATTAGCAAAATTACCTGAAGAGCTTAGAACTGCGATTACTTTGAGAGAGATTGAGGGACTCAGTTATGAAGATATTGCTAGTATAATGAGTTGTCCCATAGGCACGGTGCGTTCTCGTATTTTTCGTGCGCGCGAGGCAATATCTGAGGAGCTGCGTCCTTTATTAGGGACTAGTAAAGACAAGAGGTGGTAATGTGAAGAATAGTGTATCAACATTGATGGATGGCGAACTAGATAAGCAAGAAGCAGAAAAAATAATTGCAATATTAAAGAAAGAAGAAGATTTAAAAAAAGATTGGGAAGCGTATCACTTAATCGGTGATGCTTTAAGGCAATCAACAAAATTATCGACGAATGTTTTGCCTCAGATTGCAGAACAGCTCAACAAAGAACCAACTATACTAGCACCTGCAATCAGCACATCTAAGTATTCAAAAAATAAAGTTTTTGCATATTCAATTGCTGCTTCAGTCGTTGCAATGGTAACCGTGTTGTTTGGATGGCAAAGCACATACGTACCACAACAGACTTTAGTTGCAGATCAATCTAATATAGAAAGTAACATGCCAGCCCCAACCCCAGCCATTATGGTGTCAACACCTCCCACTAATCTGATTTATCAACACCCACCCGCCGAAATTAATGATTACCTTTTTGTACACAGAGAATTTTCACCCGGTACAGTTACGCGTGGTCAAACCACATATGTGCACCCTGTTATTGAAGCTCACGGCAGCTATGGAAATCAATGACTATAATTTTATCGTTCATTGCAATTTATGGACGGCATCTAGGTTTGCTGGTTAAACCAATCTTGCTATTAAGAGTATCAACTTGTCTCAAATGATCACTAGTTTTGTTTCAAAATTACTTTTCAAAATTAATATTAAAATATTTTGGCAAGCTCCCAGTCTTTTACTAATAATTTCACTTTTAGCATTACTCAGTAACTTTCAATCAGCCACAGCAGAAAACATATCTTCCTCCGACGAGGCACTTGGCTGGTTAAAAAAAATGGCAGTAGCCCCACGTTCACATAATTATTTAGGAACATTCATCTATTATGCAGATGGTCATATGGAAACATCGCATATTACTCACTTAGTAGGTGGGAATAGTGAACAGGAAAAAATCGAGGTTTTGGATGGGATGCCGCGTATTGTTTATCGCAACAATGACGAAATGAAATGTTATTTGCCAGAAGGCAAAAAGATTTACACTGAAAAACGTTGGTTCCGTAAATTTTTCCCTGACCTATTACCGCAACCATTTGGGAATATTAATGAAAACTATCAAGTAACAATGGTTAATCGTGAACGAGTTGCAGGCTATGAAAGCCAATCTATCTTATTGACTCCTCGTGATAGCCTGCGATATGCGCATCAGTTTTGGATACATGTTGACACTGGATTATTGTTGAAGGTTGCTGTGATGAACGCTGATGAAATCATTGAACAATTCGCTTTTGCTCAACTTGAAATAAATGGTGAAATCAGTCACGATATTTTTAAGACAGACCAAATTATTGATACATCAAATTGGCAGACAACTAATCTGAAGACTATGGTTCTTAAGAAGGGTGAACTAAAATGGCAAATAAAAGAGTTGCCGACTGGATTTAGTAAAATTATAGAAATGAAAAGAAACCTAGTCGGTAAGCCAGCATTGATTGATCATATTGCTTTATCAGATGGTTTGGCAACCGTGTCGGTTTTTATTGAACCGATAACCGAGAATTCAACGCCGCTTGTCCCAGGATTTTATTCCAGTCGTGGCGCCATTAATATCTATGTTCGTATACTGGAAGATTATAAAATAACGACAGTTGGAGAAGTGCCATTAGAAGCAATTAAACGAATTGGCGATTCAGTTTTTTCTCGAGAATTTGAGTCTACTGCACTAAATTAGCTTTTGACTCACTATTCTTAATAGAGCAATCTATTCACGTGCATAATTGCATTTCAATCATCTAAAGACTAACAAACCTCAAGATCATTTTTCATTACAAGAAATCATTTTATTTATTATTTTTTGGTTTATCAGAAGGATAGAAATAATGCGTCAGTTTATTTTAATCTTGTTATTAATTTTCTCAACATGTGTTTTTTCTCAAGTTGCTGAGTTACCTAATTTTACGGGCCTCGTTGAAAAACATGGTGCTGCTGTCGTAAACATTAGTACAATGCAGGCACCGCGTGAATCGCTGAATCAGATTATGCCTGAGTTGCCCAATATACCTGATGATTCACCATTTTATGAGTTCTTCCGACGTCATATGCAACCCTTCTCAGCACCGAGAAGAGCGGAACCTCGGTCAATGGGGTCAGGGTTTATTATCAGTAATGATGGATATATCTTAACCAACGCGCATGTTGTAGAGTCGGCTGATGAGATTACGGTCAAACTCAATGATAAGCGTGAGTTTGTCGGAGCGGTGATTGGAACAGATAAAAAGACAGATATTGCGTTGATAAAAATCGATGCCAAAAATCTTCCGGTAGTAAACCAAGGAGATCCCGAAAAACTCAAGGTCGGAGAATGGGTTGTTGCTATTGGTTCTCCTTTTGGATTTGAAAATAGTGTGACGGCAGGAATTGTCAGTGCGAAAGGGCGTTCGTTGGCACAGGAAAATTATGTTCCATTTATTCAAACTGATGTAGCTATTAATCCTGGAAATTCTGGAGGGCCATTATTTAATTTGGTGGGTGAAGTAGTCGGTATAAACTCACAAATTTATAGTCGAACGGGTGGATTTATGGGCCTGTCATTCGCCATACCGATTAATGTTGCTACTGAAATTGCTGATCAACTAAAGGTCAGTGGCAAGGTTCGACGTGGAAGAATCGGTGTGATGATTCAAGAGGTTACAAAAGAATTGGCGGAATCGTTTGGCTTGTCTGAAGTGCATGGCGCATTAGTTGTTTCAGTTCAAAAGGATGCGCCAGCAGATAAAGCTGGCATTGAAGCGAGAGATATCATCCTTAAGTTTGATGGTAAAGATGTTGCGACATCTTCTGATTTGCCGCGTATGGTGGGAAATACACTACCTGATTCGACAGTAATGATTGAAATTTGGCGCGATGGAACTACTAAGAAGATTAAAGTTAAAATTGGTGAGATTCCAACGGAAGAATCCTCAGATAATCGACGCCCGACACAGGGTAAAAAACCCGATACCTCAAATAGTCTAGGTTTAGCATTAAGTGAACTAACATCAGATCAGAAGAAACGTTTAAATGTTGAAAATGGCTTATTGGTTGAGGATGTGCAGTCTGGTATAGCCAGTGATGCAGGAATTCGTTCAGGCGATGTTATTCTTGGTTTTAATAGTAAAGATGTGAAGAATATTAAACAGTTTAATCAACTGCTCGGTCAGGTATCTAAAGGACGTAATATTGCACTCCTAATCAGACGAGGGGATTTAAATACTTTCATAACGATGAAACTAACTGATGCTGATGAATAATTCACTATGACTCAACCAGAAAAAATACATTTGGTTGTTTATGGACGTGAAGCGTGCCATCTTTGTCAGGAAATGATTCTCGCCCTGCGCGACTTGCAAGTGCAGGGTGTTTTTGATTTCGAGGTTGTTGATATTGATAAAGATCCTGCACTGGTGGCGCAATACAATGACAAAATACCAGTATTAGTTGCACAGATCGATAACACAGAGATTTGTCACTACCATCTGGACCTACAAGCTTTTAATGCTTATCTTGCAAAAATTCGTTAGAATGCTGCCTCCTAATTAACTAATTGATGAAGCCTTACTGATTATTATGATTAGATTTGGCTGAGCAATCATATTTTTGCAAAGACTTTCTTCTCCAATGCAGCATATTCGAAATTTCTCAATAATTGCCCATATTGAT
>JAHZIU010000259.1 GCA_022601315.1 Betaproteobacteria bacterium | reverse complement strand
TAAAGGAAATTGAAAAACTTTCTGAAATATATCAGCTAACAATGAAGAATTTGTTGGTAGCAAAACAATAATCCCGGATTTCAGATTGAAATCATAATCTACTGCAAGATTATTCTCTCTATCGCGGGATGATTCCTACAACTGAAAATTCCTTTATAAACAGAATTATGTAAGATTAATCCCCATTCTATAAAAAATTAATAACAATAAACTATACTTTCATTGACTTACTCTCATATTAAATTACTAAATAAATAATTTATTTTGTCGATGCAATATCCGACAAAAAAATATTCTATACAATTTCAAGCAAATATTAAAAGGTAAGAAAAGATGAGACTTAATGAACCAGTGACCCAAAGAGATATGGGCATGAATGAAGGCATGGAAATTATTTCCACTACAAACTTGAAAGGTGTGCTTACTTCGGCGAATGAAGATTTTATTCGCATGAGCGGCTTCACCTGGGAAGAATTGGAAAAAAAGAATCACAATATTATTCGTCACCCGGATGTGCCTCCGGAAGCCTATTCAATGCTGTGGGACGCACTCAAATCAGGTAACCCCTGGATGGGAATGGTTAAGAACCGCAATAAAAACGGAGACCACTACTGGGTCGATGCCTATGCCAGTCCGCAATACGAAGGCGGAAAGATTATCGGTTACCAGTCTGTCCGTGTAAAACCAAAAGAAGAATGGGTTAAGCGGGCTGATGCTTTGTATAACAAAATCATGTCACAGAAATCTGCAGATGACAAACGCACCTCCAGGCTCGCCGATATCAAACTTACACGTTTTCCAATCAGTTTTTCTGCAAAAATGGCTATTGCTGTTTCCAGCATTTTTGTACTCATATTTTCTGGATTGGCCATCAACGGACAAATTTCTATTCTATCTGCGCTGATCGGTGGCACAACCGGTGCTTTATTAAGTGTAGCTGCTGTGTGGAAAATGTTAAGCGGTATGCGTAAATTAGCCAAAGAATCAGAAGCTATCGCCAATGATCCACTAGCCCGATTTGTTTACACCGGCAGAAATGATGATTTGGGACAAATTGAATATGCACAAATCTTTTTGAATGCAAAAATACGTACCGCAATAGGTCGGATTAAAGAATCATCCTCAGTACTGGAAACAACATCAGCTGAAATAGCTGCAGGCAATATGAATCTCTCGGGCCGCACTGAGAGTCAGGCATCCAGTCTGGAAGAAACAGCATCCAGCATGGAAGAGATCACTTCTACCGTACAACAAAATGCTTCTAATGCTAAAGAAGCCAATCAACTTGTGCTGGATACACTCAGTCAAGCAGAAAAAAGCGCGGAAGTTGTTTCCAGTACCATCCAGGCGATGTCTGAAATCAATGCCAGCAGCAATAAAATTTCTGAGATCACTAATGTCATCGATGAAATTGCTTTCCAAACCAACTTACTGGCACTAAATGCTGCAGTAGAGGCTGCACGTGCTGGAGAACACGGCCGTGGCTTTGCTGTTGTTGCCAATGAAGTACGTACACTTGCTGGCCGTAGTGCCGAATCAGCCAAACAAATTAAAGTTCTGATTACAGACAGTGTTAATAAAGTAGAGTCTGGTGCTGAGTTGGCTAATCAATCAGGCGAATCGTTAAATATGATTAATGACAGTGTAAAGAGAATTTCAAGTATTGTTGCAGAAATCTCAAACTCCTGTCAGGAACAAGCCAATGGTATTGAACAGATTAATGCCGCCATCACACAGATTGACGAAACCACGCAACAAAATGCCGCGCTGGTTGAAGAAGCTGCCGCAGCCAGCGGTGCAATGAGTCAAAAAGTCAAGCTTCTGACCGGTTTATCAGATCAATTCAAACAAAAAGCCAGTTAAGCTCATCGTGTAAATCTACCTGAAATTAATGCAAATTAATTTCAGGTATTTTTTTGGCTATTCACATCATACACATCACACATATCACTTACTCAACCCTACTTCACCAGTTGATGGAATTTAAACGCCGCCTTGTATTGAATTGAGCGTGCTCGCGATCGGAGACGCAGATATTCTGCGGCGTAGAGCGCATGTGCGTTCTATTCAATACAGGGCAAGTTAAAAACCAGCAAGTACGCCTTAAGTACAAACTGTATTCTCGAAAAAATAACTAGAAACCAATAGGTATAACGATTACAGGCAAAAATCTAACGTACTGGTGCAATATTCAGGCCAGTCTGAACAACTCTTTTTTATATTTTAATTGAGTATTAACTGGAACATCGACAAAGATTTTTTCAGACAAAAAATGCACGCTTAATTAAAAAAACAAGCTAAAGCCAATAAAGAAGCTGCGGGTGCACATTGTACCTTAGGACAATTTCTAGCGTAGCGGTAACCATATAGACTGCATGCAAACTTTAATATACCAGTACGTAAACAAGCGAATTAATTCACTTGAATACAAACTGGAAATGCAGCATCATTCTTTTTGGTAAGGAAAATATAAAAATGAAAAATAACAAACAAACACCCGAGTTTGACTTTGATCATTGGGCCAATATTGCTCAGCAGGACCCTGAACAATTTGAGCAAATGCGACAACAGTTAATTGACGATCTATTGGATCAAACCCCAGATCATCTGAAACAACGTATGGTTGCTCTACAGTGGCAAATTGATCACATACGTGATCAGGCAGAGAGCCCCATGGACGCTTGTCTAAGCATTTCTCAAAAAATGATGGACAGCATTCTTGGTGAAAATGGATTGCTGGACACTTTAAACGAGCCAGACAAGGTGCTTCAGTCTATCAAAAACAATGACACCGACAAAGTCATCTCAATAAATAAATACAAAACCACTGATGACTAATTATGCTCAATTTTCCGAATGATCTCACGATTCATTTGCAAGTGATCATGGTAATCGATTTTAATTGGAAAAGAATTATCATTCTGGATCAAACATAACGATGGAAATGAATAGATCCTCATGTTGCGCACCAATTGAATTTCTTGCAGCAATTGGTTGTGGATTTCTGGGCTATTCAAATCCGTCATAAACATTTCTGTATCCAGGCCAATGTCAGCGGCGCATTGATGCAGCGTTTCAGATAACGATGGATTTTTGGCCTGTTGGTAATAGGCCAGTTGAAGCGCTGCGATCATCTTTTGTTCATACACAATATTCTGCTTTTTTGCCGACAAAACTGCTCGACAAGCCGGATAAGTTGACCGCATCGGTGTATTTTTTTGCCAGAAATCAAAATTGAAGCGGATACCGGGAACCGTCTCTTCAATTTTTTTCCAGGCCTGCTGAACCATTTTCCGTGTTGACAAAGGCATTGGTTCAGAAGTATCAGGCGCCAACCCTCCCAACAAATAACTAACCTGAATACTTTCCGGCAATGTATTTTGCAATGCCGTCCAACTGGGAATAAACGCATAGCACCAGCTACACATCGGATCGTGAATATAAAATAAACGAATATTTGACGTCACTGAATAAACCTATTCAACATGTTGACTAAGATTGCACCCTCGTTGCACATTATAAATCTGCACTGAAAACCTCAAGCTTCTTCTATAGTATTTTACCCATTATTTCATTTCCGCACTCAGCTATAAACGAGTGCTCGTGCACTTGAAACACTGTACAGAAAACCTTTTGCGATGAAAAAGTGTCTTTATTCATAGAATAGATCATTAAATTTATGATCATAATTCATGATGTCGTATTTATTACGTCAAGTAAATTGAAAATGAGGAATCAAGTGTTATATAAACACAAAGTCATTATATTCGTTAAATAAAATATTTGGGTTGTATCTATGCCAAACTTTACTCATGGAATTGACTATCTGCTTGATTTGAATTCGCGGCACGCCCAGGATTTTATCGATCTGGCGACAGAGCGCCGCCGATATAGAGGTGAACATCCAACTGAAATTGCTGCTTTAAAATGTATGGATGGTCGACTTAATTT
>JAHZIU010000258.1 GCA_022601315.1 Betaproteobacteria bacterium | reverse complement strand
GATCATAGTTCCTGGATATGGCCTGGCAGTTGCAAGAGCTCAGCATGCTGTTAAAGAACTCTCTGAAGTATTGCATGAAAAAGGCGTTACCGTACGTTTTGCAATCCATCCGGTCGCAGGTCGTATGCCTGGTCACATGAACGTGTTGCTGGCTGAAGCAGAAATCCCATATGAACAAGTGCTGGAAATGGATGAGATCAATAGTGATTTTTCTAATACCGATGTAGTACTGGTTTTGGGTGCTAATGATGTGGTTAATCCAGCAGCATATGAAAAAGGTAGCCCTATTTATGGCATGCCTATTTTGGATTCACATAAAGCACGCACAGTCATGGTTGTTAAGCGTAGTATGGCTGTTGGCTATGCTGGACTTGACAATGATTTATTCTATATGGATAAAACCATGATGATTTTTGGAGATGCGAAGAAAGTTGTTGAAAACATGGTCAAGGCATTATGATGATGCTTTTGTGTATCTTACGAATTATTTGATAATTTTCTCAAGAAGAATATCTTATATTGTCTATTGATCCAGTAACTTAACACTTATTGTGTATTAGTTATTGGAGGCTTGCAAGGGAATTGGTTTTGCTATATGAAATCCTTGAGCAAAATCAACCCCAATTTCACGCAATTTAACGACAATATCATTCGTTTCAACTAACTCTGCAATTGTCTTGGCTTTTATTTTTATTGCTAATTGGTTAATTGCGACAACCTGCTCTAAATATTCGTCATCATATAAAATATTGCAAACTAGGCTGCCATCAATCTTTAAATAGTCAACTTTCATTTTGTTAAGCAGGCCCACCGAAGCCTTGTTATAACTAAAACTACATAAAGAAACAAGACAGCCTAGTTTACGAATTTTTTCTGAAAAAATAAGTGCTGCTTCAGGGTTAGCCCGAGCGTCTGATTCTTCGACTTCGAAGCAAAGCAAGTGAGAAGTCACTTTTAGTTCTTTTAGTTTTCTTTGGACAAAACTTGGGAAATGTGTATCACTTAATGTGTCCCGTGCGACATTCAGGCAAAAAATTTGTTCGGCTTCAGATGCTGTTTTTCGTTCAGATAACCACATAAGCATATTTTCAACTACCCATCGGTCAAGTTTGGGCATCATCTTAAATTGATCAACAAAGGGTAGGAATGAACCAGGTGGCATAAGATTGTTTTCTTCTTCTGCCATACGAATAAGAACCTCCTGGTGTATCAATGAAGTTGAATTAGATTTCACAGGAACAATTTTCTGGCAATATAAATTGAATTCGCCCTCTTGAATCGCTTGTTCGATTCGAGCCGCAGTAATTCCAGACTTTGAAGATTGATCTCTGGAAATTGTTGCATCTTTTTCTTGTATATTTGCACTCTTGTCTGTTGGCGCTGCCTTCGGTTTACTCACAGCAATACTAGACTTTGCTATGGGACGTTTTTTTTCTTGGGCACGTGGGGTGATTAACGTATAAAACCCAATCGTTTTTCCTTGATTATCGATATGAGGAATATATTGCTCGGAAAAAATATACGGAAAACCTTTGGTCGAATTCAACGTGCGTTCGTTGTGTACAGTTTTCCCAGAAATAACTTCATCAATGCGATCCTTAATATCCGAGAAAAATTCTTCATTTGTAAATTCTTGTAATAAATGGCCATCGATCTGATCAGGCTTTAACCCAAACCATCTGCGAAAAATTCGATTATGGTAACGACAGCGTTGCTCGGTATTAAAATATGCAAGCATGACAGGAATGTTTTCATCAATAAATTGAGATTTTATTTTGTTTTCTGATGTTGTTTTCTCAGCCCAAAGTCGATGCTTGATTTCATTATTAAGTCTTTCCTTGTTAGCTGCTAATTGACCCGAAGTGACCTTTAGTTTTTTCTCTGCAGAAACAAGTTGTCCGGCCATGCCAAGGATACTTAAGGCTAAACTGACCCATAACACAGTTTCCCAATGAAATGACGGATTTTCTATGAAATAGTTAGTAACTATCAAAGCAATGGTTACTACCAATGCTATGCATACCATTAGGTAATTCTTGATCGTATTCGCTAAAGATGTATTAAGCATTTATTTCCCTAGATAACCAAAACGCTATACGTAAAACTAATGCTACTCTTAGCAAAAGATGGGCATTATGATAGCGATGATATCTATTTTCATTAATGGTTTGTGGCATAAGCTAAAAGCGGTTTTCTAGGCAACCAGAATTTCCACAAATTTGTACGTGTAATTGAAAAATCCCAGGTTCCGGTTTCATTTAAAGCAGTTATTGTCAACATGTTAATATCGCCTTGTTTCAGAGCAGCATATAGTGGTGCAAACCAATTCTTCTCAAGTTCTAATAAATTTTCTCTCCAACTATAGGCATCTCTATACTGAGCTTTTCCGTGCAGTATATCCAGCATTAATAGATGATTCCCAGAGATTTTATGTTGTTGCCATGATGTTGCATCTAAAGGCAATTGGCCATGTTCAGTACCACTAGCCAGAGATAAAGCACGCGTTATTTCATTATTGCACCATATTTTGGTATACGGAGATTTGATAGATTGCGGATGATGTCCACCACCCCAGAACCAGATACTATTAATTGCAAGTTCACCACGTCCCTCACGTGCCTTATTGATTGGATGTTCATGTAAAAGCATTTGTATTTCATTAAACTTTTTATGCCAAGTGCCACTGTCTTCCCCGGAAGGTAAGAAATTATTAATATTTTTACACGTTACTTGGCTAAGTGCATATGTGCTCATTTTTGGTGTTTTTGTAGTGCGTATATACCATCGTTTTGAATGTAGTGGTTGAAGTGTCCAATTGTCTTTGCTTAAAATCTGATTTATATCGTTGGTAAATCCCTCAGCTTCATCATCGGTAATCTGAAAAGCTTGGCTGTCAGCCAGCATGAGATGATTTTGTTCAATGCGTAGATGTACTGGATCGGCATGAATCCAGTAATCTTTATCAGTTTTTATGAGTTCAGCGCTATCACTGTGGCACATAATAGGGGCAACTGGCCAATCTTGTTGTTTTGTAACACTAAAAGTTTTACATAACCAAGCCTCAATTTCTTGTGGTTGGGTATGTTGTTTGTTACTTTTTGATAATAGTTTTTCTAGTGAAGGTAAAGAAAGATTATGATATAGCTGGTGCTGAGAAGTATCAGGCCAATTCAGACCTGGGATTACAACATGAAGATTCATGATTAGAGCCTGTTAGTTGGTATGTTAAATTTCATAAATAAAGTACGACTCAATCTGAAAATTTCTACTAATCTGTAGAACCACTTTACTTTCGTGAGCTCAATATTGAAGTATTTGTCCATATTATAGTAGGACTATTTGTTTAGCCGTATAATGCACTATTTAACAGGTACAAATATTTATCTATTTTTAATTGATATCGCCTTTGTTTGCGGCAGACTAATGAACGAGTTACTGTTTTTTTACCGAAAAATATAATTAATAGCATATAAAATAACTTTGAAATGAGTATTCGTGTACCGTGGGGCCATATTAGTGTATTAGTGGTATGGATTGTAATTTTTAGTATTGTATATTTGTACTTTAATGAACATCAGACTCCAAAGGTAGCTGTAAGCTTAACACGCGGCGAAATCGTGATTCCCAGGTCACTTGATGGGCATTATTATGTACGTGGTGCTGTTAATGGGTATCCTATTGATTTTATGGTCGATACCGGAGCAAGTATCGTTTCTATCAGCAGCGAAACTTCTCGATCAGCAAATCTACCAAGCGGGGCACCAGCAAATTTTTCTACTGCGGGCGGAGTGGTTCGAGGAGAAATAGTGTCAGGACAAACAGTAGAAGCTGGCGGTATTGCAGTTAGTGGTCTGAGTGTATCAGTTGGGATACAAGGAGAAATGGCACTACTTGGACAAAATTTTCTACGCCGTGTTGATGTCATTCAGTCTAATGACAGGATGATATTACGAGTTAGAACAGATTAATGTAACACACTTACCTTTGCTTTGATTTTTTCCCTTCTAAAGCATTTGTTATAGGCCAGAAAAATATCTTTTTATATAAATCAGTAGAAAAAATTCATGTTATAGTTTTTGTAAAAACCGATTCAATAAATAAATCAGCTAAATTTCTGAACAAATACAAAATACAAAATACAAAAGTAATTGAATGAATAAATATTAGATATGATTTTAAATGACATATCTGATATTCAAATTTTGGAGATATTCATGTACCAGCATATAAAAGTGCCCATTGACGGCGAAAAAATTCATGTTAATGAAAATTTCTCACTCAATGTGCCTAAAAATCCAATTATTCCTTTTATTGAAGGAGATGGTATTGGTGTTGATATTACGCCGGTTATGCAGCGTGTTGTCAATTCAGCTGTGGAAAAAGCTTATGGGGGCCAACGCAAGATATCATGGATGGAAATTTATGCTGGAGAAAAATCAACACATATTTATGGGTCTGATGTATGGCTGCCTGAAGAAACCTTACAAGCTGCCAAAGAGTATGTCGTGTCAATTAAGGGGCCTTTAACAACACCAGTTGGCGGCGGTATTCGCTCAATTAATGTGGCTCTGCGTCAGAAATTAGATTTATATGTGTGTTTACGACCTGTACGCTATTTTAAGGGCGTACCCAGTCCCTTGAAGAACCCAGAAAAAACTAATATGACCATTTTCAGAGAAAACTCTGAGGATATCTACGCGGGTATAGAATGGGAAGCTGAATCAACAGAATCCAAAAAAATCATTGATTTCCTGTTAACCGAAATGAATGTCACAAACATTCGTTTTCCACAAACTTCTGGTATTGGTATTAAACCCGTATCACAAGAAGGTACGGAACGCTTTGTGAGGAAAGCCATTCAGTATGCCATCGACAATAAGCGTCAATCTGTTACGCTGGTGCACAAGGGCAATATTATGAAATTCACTGAGGGGGCATTTAAGAGTTGGGGTTATGCATTGGCAGCAAAAGAGTTTGGTGCCAAATTACTGGATGGTGGTCCTTGGATGAAATTACCATCTGACAAAGGCGATATTATTATTAAGGATGTAATTGCGGATGCATTTTTGCAGCAAATACTATTGCGTCCAGAAGAATATGATGTGGTAACAACGCTTAATTTGAATGGCGATTATATTTCTGACGCATTGGCAGCACAGGTAGGCGGAATCGGTATTGCGCCAGGAGCAAATCTAAGTGATTCTATAGCGATTTTTGAAGCAACGCATGGCACAGCACCGAAATACGCTGGCAAGGATCAGGTAAACCCAGGCTCTATCATTCTGTCAGCAGAAATGATGTTGCGGCATTTAGGTTGGACCGAAGCTGCTGATTTGATCATCAAAGCGATGGAAGAAACAATTCAAGATAAAATTGTTACCTATGATTTTGCGAGATTAATGAATGGAGCAGAAAAGGTTTCTTGTTCAGTATTTGGTGAAGCGCTTACTAAGCGTATGGGTTGAAACTGAAGTATGATATTTAAGAACAAGAGGTTTTTAATAAAACAAATACCTCTTGTCAAGAGTAAAAATGACAAGAGGTAAAATACTGTATTACGGTCTGACTGTGCTGTTAGTCTACGCCAGTTTTATGAACAAACAGTTAAGTGGATTGGATATTTGAGGCTTGTTTCCCTTTGGGACCTTGTGTGACATCAAAACTCACTTTTTGGCCTTCTTTGAGCGTTTTAAATCCAGACATGTTGATTGCTGAAAAGTGTGCAAATAGATCTTCACTACCATCATCAGGAGTAATAAAACCAAAACCTTTGGAATCATTGAACCATTTTACTGTACCTGTTGCCATTTCTACTTCCTATATTAAGAAACTGGGCCGGAAACCCTAACACTATTTGAATTTCAAGACTATAAACGGAAAGACTGGTGCCCGCAAAGTGCATGAAGCCAAACGCCACATACTGTTTTACGCAAATCTGGTGTTAAAGTCAAGCGGTTACCTTATATTTGCAAATAAGAGTAAGATGAATGTCTCAAGATACTTGAAAATTTTGTCGTAATCGTCAAATATAATGGTAGTAGGACACTTACTGTATGTGTTAAAACTAACCAAAATTGGTAGAGGAATAGAGGTATGACGGATAGTAATTACGAAATCGTTATACTTACGCAGGGGAAAAACAAACTAAAACCCCCTCCGATGTATAAAATATTGTTATTAAATGATGATTTTACACCCATGGAATTTGTATTGGACGTCTTAAAGAAGTTTTTTTCCATGAATCAAGAACAAGCGACAAGAATCATGCTAAAGGTACATACAGAGGGCGTCGGCGTATGTGGCATATACCCTAGTGACATTGCAAGCACGAAGGTAGAGCAAGTAATTAACTTTGCAAGAGAAAATCAACATCCGCTAAGATGCGTGATGGAGGAGAACTAAAATGATTGCCCCAGAATTAGAGGTCAGCTTACATATGGCGTTTGTAGAATCAAGACAAAAACGTCATGAATTCATTACTGTAGAGCATTTATTATTGGCTATGCTCGACAATACCAGCGCTGTAGAAGTATTAAATGCTTGCCTGGTAGATATTGAAGATTTACGGGTCATATTATTGGATCATGTTTCTCGCCATACACCTGTCATCAACGGCGATGGCGATGTTGACACACAACCTACACTCGGTTTTCAACGTGTTGTACAACGGGCAATTTTGCATGTTCAATCCTCAGGAAAAAAAGAAGTCAATGGGGCGAATGTTTTAGTGGCGATATTTGGTGAAAAGGATTCACATGCCGTATATTTCCTGCAACAAAAAGGTGTTACACGTTTAGATGTGGTTAATTTTATTTCCCATAATATTAGGAAAACACCACAAGATAATGAGGCCAAGTCTGTCAATGAAAATGATGGTGAGCAAGAGCAAAATTCGGTTAGCATGCTCGAAAACTATACTGTAAATCTTAATTCTCTGGCTTTAACCAATAAAATTGACCCTTTGGTGGGGCGTGATAAGGAAATTGAACGGGTTATACAAACACTCTGTCGACGCCGAAAAAATAACCCATTATTAGTGGGTGAAGCCGGTGTTGGAAAAACCGCTATTGCAGAGGGTTTAGCAAAACGAATTGTTGAAGAAGATGTGCCGGAACTGCTCTTGAATCACCAAGTTTACGCGCTGGATATGGGAGCATTACTAGCTGGCACAAAATACCGCGGTGATTTCGAACAACGTTTGAAATCTGTATTAAAGCAATTGATAGAAAACCCAGAAACAATTCTATTTATTGATGAAATCCATACATTAATTGGTGCAGGGGCAGCCTCTGGAGGCGTTCTGGATGCATCTAACCTTTTGAAACCTGTATTGAATACAGGTCAACTAAGATGCATTGGTGCTACGACATATAGCGAATACCGGGGCATCTTTGAAAAAGACCACGCGCTATCGAGACGTTTCCAAAAGATTGACGTTCAAGAGCCCAGCATAGGTGAAACAGTAGCCATTTTACGTGGCTTAAAATCACGCTATGAGTTGCATCATAAAGTTAAATACACGATGAATGCGCTAACCTCCGCCGCAGAATTATCTGATCGTTATATTAATGATCGATATTTACCCGATAAAGCGATTGACGTTATTGACGAAGCGGGCGCAGCACAACGCATTCTGCCAAAATCAAAAAAACGCAAAGTGATTGGCAAAACTGATATTGAAAATATTGTTGCCAAGATTGCGCGTATTCCACCGCAGAATATTAACTCCAGTGATCGTAGTAAGTTGAAAACATTGGATCGCGATATGAAGGCCGTTGTGTTTGGGCAGGATAAAGCCATTAACTCGCTGGCTGCTGCAATCAAAATGTCCAGAAGTGGACTGGGTAACTCACAAAAGCCTGTTGGCTCTTTTCTTTTCTCAGGACCAACTGGTGTCGGCAAAACTGAGGTCGCACGACAATTAGCATATGCACTGGGAATTCACCTACATCGCTTTGACATGTCAGAATATTTAGAACGTCATGCTGTATCAAGATTGATCGGTGCGCCCCCGGGTTATGTGGGATACGACCAAGGTGGGCTCTTAACTGAAGCAATCATTAAGCAACCATATTCAGTTCTACTACTAGATGAGATTGAAAAAGCACATACAGATATTTTCAACATTTTGTTACAAGTGATGGATTACGGCACGTTGACAGATAATAATGGACGTAAAGCTGATTTTCGCAATGTCATCATTATCATGACAACAAATGCTGGTGCTGAAGCGCTTAGCAAATCCTCTATTGGTTTCACGCAATCAAAGCAAGTAGGCGATGAAATGGCCGATATTAAACGACTGTTTACACCAGAGTTTCGTAATCGGTTGGATGCTATTATCTCATTCTCACCATTGGATCAGGAAATCATCCTACGAGTAACCGAAAAATTCCTGATGCAGCTTGAAACACAATTGCATGAAAAGAAAGTAGAAGCGACTTTCAGCGAACCATTACGCAAGTATCTTGCTAAAAATGGTTTTGACCCGCTTATGGGCGCACGACCTATGGAACGCCTCATACAAGATACTATTCGAAGCGCGTTGGCTGATGAACTGTTGTTTGGCCGCCTCGTTAACGGTGGCAAAGTAACGATTGGTCTTGACGACGACGACAAAGTGGTACTTCTATTTGAGGAAGAGGCTGCAGTTATTTAGTAAATCTATCAACAGCATGTTATAGCGCGCCCCAAACATAATAATACGGTGATGTTAAATTAACCTGTGCAAGATAATGAAACATCTACCATTTATTCTTTTATTTTTTTTATCTGTTATACAAGCCTCATCAGCGCAGTCTCAAACGCATACCCAAACTTATAAATGGCGACTGGCTATGTCCTGGCCAGAAGGTACCCCAATGCTGCACAATGCTGCAGCTCGTTTTGCTCGTAATGTAGAAAAAATGTCTGGCGGACGTATGCAAATTATAGTTGATGCGCCTGGCAGACATAAAGCGCCGCTAGGTATTTTTGACATGGTTCGCTCTGGTGCATATGAAATGGGTCATACAGCTTCCTATTATTACAAAGGCAAAGACCCCGCCACGACATTCTTTACCACGACCCCTTTTGGAATGAATCCAACAGAAATGAACGCTTGGTATTATTATGGCGGCGGTTTGGCGTTGTTAAACAAGGTTTATGCACGCCACAATATTGTTGCGTTTCCTGCCGGTAATACGCATATACAAATGGGTGGATGGTTCCGCAAAGAAATAAATTCACTCGAAGACCTGAAAGGACTAAAAATGCGTATTCCCGGGCATGCTGGTGAAGTAGTAGGTAAGGCCGGGATGAAACCAGTCAGCATTCCTCCCGGTGAATTATATACTTCGTTAGAGCGCGGCACCATTGACGCTGTGGAATGGGTGGGTCCGGCAAACGATGTAAAAATGGGTTTTCAGAAAATAGCGCCCTATTATTATACGGGTTGGCATGAGCCTGGCGCAGAACTACATGTCTTTATCAATAAAGATAAATTTGCCGCATTGCCGCAAGACTTGCAAACAATTATAACTATCGCAGCTAAAGAGGTGTCATTTGACATGCTGTCAGAATCTTTTTTTCGTAATGTCATAGTTTGGGAAGAAATGCGCAAAGAAGGCAATATCAAGATACGTTCATTTCCTAAAGATGTATTGGATGCATTCAGGAAAGCTAATGATGAATTGCTCATTCAGGCCGCTGGCAAATCCTCTTTGGCAAAGGAAGTAATCGAAAGCCAGCAAGTCTTTCTTAGCAAAGCAAAGCACTGGTCTAAAATTACCGATGCAGATTATTTGCAACTAAGGTAACTGCAACCAATCAACAATTCTAAAAAAGTAGAAACTATGGTACCAACATTGATTACTATGATAGAGTTAGTTTTTTATTTTATAAAAATTGAGAATCATGGATTATAGCTACGAATCAGACCATACAAAGTTTATGCGCGACTTACTTGAAAAGAATCCGCAACTAGAAGAGAAACGCTTGGCTGCGCGAGGTATCTGGTGGGACAAAGAACTGGATAAACAAGAACAAATGTGCTTCAAAGAATCCAAAGTACCGATGAAACCATACGTTTATTTTGGTGGATAATTAATAGCCCCTGTTACCTCAGAAACACATAGAAACCAGCTCGTTTTTCAACATCGTTGTTATTTGAGCTGTTTTTTTTTGATGTGTTTTTATGTGTGCTATAACACTCAAACAGCAGAAATTTTGCATGAATCATATAATGAATAAGTCAATAATTATTTTAATTCTGCTCTTATCTGCATGCACGAATCTCAGCGGCCCCAAAGAAAACCCTCTATTGTATACTGAAAACCTACACGGCGACCATT
>JAHZIU010000034.1 GCA_022601315.1 Betaproteobacteria bacterium | reverse complement strand
TCATAACGCATCTCAACATTTCCGGTAATAGGAAAGTCCTTGCGAAATGGGTTTCCAATAAAACCATAGTCGGTCAAAATTCGACGCAAATCCGGGTGGCCTGTAAAAATAATACCGTAAAGATCAAACGCTTCACGTTCAAACCAATTTGCAGCTGGCCAGACATCCGTGACTGAGTTTACTACAGGAAACTCATCATTATCTGCAAAGACTTTAACACGCAAACGCTGATTAAGTTTTACAGACAAAAAATGATAAACAACGGCAAAACGTCTGCCTTGCGGGTTTTCTTCAAGCGGCTTATCACTATAGCTTAAGTAATCTATGCCACACAAATCCATCAGTGTATCAAAACCAAGTGCTGCATTATCACGTAGCAGCTCAAACGTAGCTTGGCTATCTGCATAATTTATCGTAATGGTTATTTCATCAAAATGCTTATGTAAAAAAACAAGCCTGTCAGACAACGCTTCGATTAAGGCTGCAGAAAGTGTTTCTTGCTGAATAGTAGTCATACGTTCGTCATCGCGCAATCGTATTAGTACGATTTATCTTATTTTGTAATTGAATAATGCCATATAGCAAAGCTTCCGCTGTTGGCGGGCAACCAGGCACATAGATATCAACAGGAACCACACGATCACAACCACGCACTACTGAGTAGGAATAATGGTAATACCCGCCACCATTCGCGCAAGAACCCATGGAAATCACCCAACGCGGCTCAGCCATTTGGTCATAAACTTTGCGTAATGCGGGAGCCATTTTATTACACAGCGTTCCCGCCACAATCATCACATCCGATTGCCTCGGACTTGGACGAAACACTATACCAAAACGATCTAGATCATAACGAGACGCACCTGTTTGCATCATTTCCACCGCACAACAAGCCAAACCAAAAGTCATCGGCCATAAAGAACCGGTACGCCCCCAGTTAATTACCGCATCCAGGTTTGTCGTTACAAAACCTTTCTCCAGCGTTCCTTCAATACTCATAACACTAATCCCACTCTAACGCTCCTCGCACCCATTCGTAAACAAACCCCACTACCAGGATACCGAGAAATACCATCATAGATAGAAAACCAAACAAGCCAATTTCATCTAATACAATTGCCCAAGGAAATAAGAATGCAATCTCAAGATCAAATAGAATGAAGAGTATCGCTACCAAATAGTATCGCACATCAAACTTTATACGCGCATCTTCAAACGCTTCAAAACCACACTCATAAGCTGATAACTTTTCGCTATCCGGGCGATTTGGTGCTAATAGCCAGCCACATAACATTGGCACAACACCAACCAGGAATCCAACGATTAAAAACAATAAAATTGGAAAATAATTTTCTAGCATTTTTAGTATTCTGTATTTTTAATGATTGTATACTGCTTGGCTCATTTGTGTGGATATAAATGGTGCCGACGGCGAGACTCGAACTCGCACAGCTTTCGCCACCGCCCCCTCAAGACGGCGTGTCTACCAATTCCACCACGTCGGCGGCAAAACTATGCGGATGCAATAAATACTGCTTCAAACCATTTCAAAAGATTAATTTGGTATTTGCCCTGCTTTCAACGCATCGTTATTTGCAGGAATATCTAGCTCTAACATTCGCTCATCATCTAAACCCAATATGGAATCAGCATCAACTGGTGCTGTGGCACTACCTGATTCTTGAACTTCCTCCATAACACCACTCATGACACCTAAGTCTTCCGTTGGGTTCATCGAGAAGTAAGTCAAACCCATGCTGGTTGAAAAAAACATAGCTGCAACAAAACCAGTCATTCGACTTAGAAATGTTGCTGATCCACTCGCACCAAAAAGACTTCCAGATGATCCGCCACCAAACGCAGCACCCATGTCCGCGCCTTTTCCATGTTGCAATAAGACCAACACTATTAACACAACTGCTAATATTACATGTGTCATCCAAACCAAATTTTCCAACGTGTTACTCCAATTATTAATTCTGTAAAGCGTGACAAATAGTAATAAAGTCACCGGAAATCAATGATGCGCCACCAATCAAACCACCATCAATATCTGGCATTGCAAACAATTCAGCAGCATTATTCGCTTTGACACTACCACCATACTGAATGGTCAAATTTTCAGCCACACTTGCATTCTGAGCAGCGATGCCTTTTCTAATAAAAGCATGCACTTCTTGAGCCTGTTGTGGAGAAGCTGTTTTACCTGTACCAATCGCCCATATCGGTTCATAAGCTACAACTGCCTTACTAAGAGAATCTACACCAGCTAAACTAACCACAGCGTTTATTTGTTCTTCGATAATTTGTTCTGTTGTACCTGCTTCACGCTGTTCCAGCGTTTCACCAACACATAAGATAGGTATTAATCCAGCATTTTGTGCCGCCACGTATTTCTCAGCAACAATTTTATTATTTTCGTTAAAAATTGTTCTTCTTTCTGAATGGCCTACAATAACATAAGTACAGCAAAAATCTTTTAGCATTGTTGTTGATACTTCCCCTGTGTAGGCTCCTTTATCATATTGACTGACATTTTGTCCTCCCCAGGATACATTTGTATCACTTAATTTCACTTGCACTGAGGGGATATAGGGGTAGGGTACACATACAGCTACACTCGCATCTCGCAACCCTGAAACACCAGCAACTACTGCATCAAGTAATTTATTATTTTCCGCTAGATTACCATGCATTTTCCAGTTACCTGCTACGAGCTTTTTGCGCATTTGCTTCTTTCCTAACTTCTCAAAAGTGGCGATGCTACTCTTGATTGCTTATCTAGTCAATCTCGGGCTTACCTTGTGAAGCGCCAATACCGATTTCACACTATCCAATACAAATATACTTTCTATACGATAAATCATGTAATTAATCTCGATTAAATATTGAATTCTTAGTAGAATTTAAAGAATATTTTTTACGTACGGACTACTGAAAGAATGACTCGGCAGACGAACAAGAGTTTGATTTGACCAGAGTATTTAGTCTGCCTAACCAAATCGACCGGTTATATAGTCTTCTGTTTGCTTATTCTTTGGTTTAATGAATATAGTATCGGTCATATCAAACTCAATTAACTCACCCAAATACATATAAGCTGTATAGTCTGACACTCTTGCTGCTTGTTGCATGTTATGGGTAACAATGAGTATTGTTACCTTACTCTTCAGATCTGCAATTAATTCTTCAATACTAGCTGTTGCGATCGGATCAAGCGCAGAAGTTGGTTCATCAAATAACATAATTTCCGGCTCTGTTGCCAGTGCCCGTGCAATACATAATCTTTGCTGTTGACCACCCGATAGATTGAAAGCCAATTCATGCAAGCGGTCTTTTACTTCATCCCAAAGCGCGGAATTTCGCAAAGCTGTCTCAATTTTCTCATCTAAAATCGCGCGTTGCTTAACGCCTCTTACACGTAACCCGTAAGCAACATTTTCATAAATTGATTTTGGAAATGGGTTTGGTTTTTGAAAAACCATGCTTATTCGCATTCGTACTTCTATGGGATCCACATTTTGGGCTAAGATGTTCACATCATCAGGATAAAGCATAATCTCCCCTTCATAGCGATTCCCCGGGTACAAATCATGCATACGATTGAAACATCGTAGAAACGTTGACTTTCCACAACCAGAAGGGCCGATTAATGCTGTAATTTTTTTATCATGCAATACCATATTTATATTTTTCAAAGCATTGAAGGTATTGTAATAAAAACTCAGATCTTTAACCTCAGATTTATACTGAATCGATTCAGTAGCTATTTCCGCACTAGTTTGCATTTTCTTTTTACCACTTAATATTTTTTCGCATGCGATAGCGCAGATAAATTGCTAACCCATTCATCGCAAGTGTCATGACAACGAGTACTAGACCTGCTGCCGCGGCATTTAATTGAAAAGCTTCTTCAGGACGAGAAACCCAGTTAAACATCTGGATTGGCATAACCGTAAAAGGCGCTGTCAGCCATTCAAATGATACATAAGGAAATTCTTCAGTAACAGGTGATGGGGGCAAAAATGCAATAAAAGTCAACGCACCAATTGTAATAATTGGCGCGGTTTCACCGATTGCCCGGGCCAAACCAATAATAACACCAGTTAAAATTCCAGCAGCCGAATAGGGTAACAAATGATCTGATACGGTTTGCCATTTGGTTGCACCGAGGGCATAAGCACCCTCTCGTATTGCCACAGGAATTGACCGTATCGCTTCACGCGTTGCCACAATAACAACAGGCAGAATTAATAACGCTAACGCTAAGCCCGCTGCCAAAATACTTTGGCCAAAACCTAACTGATATACAAATAATCCCAGCGCAAGTAAGCCATAAATTATTGAAGGAACGCCAGCCAAATTTGTGACATTAATCTCTATAATCTCTGTGAATAAATTTTTAGGCGCATACTCTTCCAAATATACCCCTGATGCTATACCCAATGGTACTGCTGAAGCCGCTGTTACCAACATGACAAGTGTCGTACCTACCCATGCAGACAATATACCAGCCATCTCAGGGTGCCGCGATGGAAAAGATGTAAAGAATGCCCAGGTTAAACGCGGCATCCCATCAATAAGCATTTGTGCAAATAATGCAATAAAAGTTAATACTGCGATCATTAATGCAATAATCCCGGCGATCATAAACAATAAATCCCAGCGCTTATGCCTTCCAATAATTTTGCGGATCTCTGTAATATCATTAAAATCTTTCATAATGAATTATCAACTCATCTTTGCTTAATATATTTCACGATATCGTTTACGTAACATGTGTCCAAATATGTTAAACACTAAGGTCATTAACAATAATGTTAATCCTGCGGCGAAAATTGTTTGATAACCAATACTGCCATGTGGCAAATCGCCCAAACTCACCTGCACGATATATGCTGTAATTGTTGCAGCAGGCTCCATTGGATTCCATGTAAGATTTGGTTGCATACCTGCCGCAATCGCAACAACCATTGTTTCACCAATAGCCCGGGATATACCCAGAATATACGCTGCCGCAATCCCTGAAAAAGCTGCGGGCATAACGACTCTAATCGCTGTCTGAAAACGTGTTGCGCCCATCGCATATGACCCTTCTCGCAAATGCATTGGCACTGCTCTCATGGCGTCTTCAGTCATTGAACTAACATAGGGAATAATCATAATCCCCATAACTAACCCTGCAGACAATAAGCTAAATCCAGGCAATTCCGGGAAAATGATCTGTAGTAATGGCGTAACAAACAATAATGCAAAATAACCGTATACAACCGTTGGCACACCGCCAAGCAATTCAAGAAAAGGTTTAGCAATTTCACGAACGGAAAAAGGTGCAAACTCTGAAAGATAAATCGCAATAATCGTACCCAATGGAAGTGCTACCATTAACGCCACCATCGAACTGACTAGCGTTCCAGCAACTAACGGCATAATGCCATAATGCGCATCGTCGAATAATGGCGTCCATTGCGTATCTGTAAGAAAATCCCAAAGCGAAACATGCTGAAAAAAAACGTATGATTCTTTTACCAGCATGGCAATAATTGCAATCATAATTGCTACAGAAAGCAGCGCTGACATGAACAACAATAATTCTATAAATCGCTCATGTAAATGGCGTTTAAAGCTATATCCAAGCCTACCCGGATGATTCACTTTGTTATGTGACTTTACTGCCACAAGAAGTACTCTTTAATAAATTGAAACATTTATATTCTGCGAATTACTTAAGGAAATTACTCATGGTAATAAAGCATATAACAAGATAGTTATCAGTGTTTTTTTTATTTTCAGGAATCAATTGCCTAATTATTGCAGAACCACAGTGAATAGCAATAATTGCTATCTCGTTTAATTTAATGCTGTACTTCTTTGAGCAATTATTCTGAATGCACACTTTCTAGCACATCCAGAATAATTGCATATTTATATTACAAGACCATGACAATTAATAATCATCATCCCAGTCATCGTCATCATCCCAATCATCATCATCGTCGTCCCAATCATCCGGCTTCAATACCAGCTCACCAGCAGCAAGGCTTGCATCCAAGTCGGTCTCAGGGGCTTCGTCATGTACCAGGTTCTGATGACAGTCAATACACGTCGCGCCTTCCGTTTCCATCTTCGCGTGCTCTCTTTGCGCATCAGCACCAGGCGGGTCAGGGTTCTTGTGACAATCACGACAGGTGATGCTGTCCCATTTCTTCAAGTTCATGCGCGCATCATGCGCCATAATCAAGCGACGCTCGTTAAATTTCTCTAACGTCGAGTAATCGTTGATTAATTCAAGATACAATTCACGCGTG
>JAHZIU010000257.1 GCA_022601315.1 Betaproteobacteria bacterium | reverse complement strand
GGCACACCCATCATGTGGAAAACCGGTCACTCATTTATAAAAGCTAAACTCATTGAAACCAACGCATTAATGGCTGGCGAGATGAGCGGCCATATTTTCTTTAAGGAACGCTGGTATGGGTTTGACGATGCCTTGTATGCAGGTGCGAGGTTATTGGAATTACTCAGCCACGAAACAGATATCAGCGCCGTTCTGCACGATCTTCCCGACTCAATAAGTACTCCGGAATTACAGATTCATGTTGCAGAAGGCGAAAACCATACACTTATTACAGCATTGCAAAATAATGCACGATTTAATAACGCGCTAGAGATCATATCAACCGATGGTGTGCGCGTTGAATACCAGGATGGCTTTGGTTTGGCACGTGCTTCCAATACGACTCCCGTTATAGTGTTACGCTTTGAAGCAGACAATGAAACAGCATTAGAGCGTATCCAACAAGATTTTCGAGACAATATTCTCCAAGCTAAACCCAACGCCATATTGCCGTTTTAGCTAAAATAACACTCGTTATCCAATATGAAAATTGCCATTGCACAAATTAACTGTACGGTTGGTGACATTGCCGGTAATGCGCTAAAGATTATTGATGCTGTATATCAAGCCAAACAATCCGGCGCTGACTTAGTCATTACACCGGAGTTGGCACTCTCAGGTTATCCTCCGGTTGATTTACTGTTACGCGAAACATTCTGCCGGGCCTGTGCAGAAGCGCTTGTAGAATTATGTAAAAAAGTTACAGATATTACATTAGTAATCGGTCACCCCAGTAACCAAGATGGCAAGCTATACAATACTGCTTCCGTCATTCAGGATGGCAAAATTACTGCCAATTACCATAAAAGAATCCTCAGTCAGCCACCATTTTTTAACGAACATTACTATTTTTATCCCGGTACGAATCCTTGTCATTTCGAGCTTGACGGCATCAAGTTTGGCCTCAATATTTGCGCTGACTTTTGGCTAGCCAACCCGGCAGACTATGCTGCTCACTCTGATATTCACATTTTATTGGTACTTAGCGCTTCCCCTTATCGCATCGACAAGCAAGTTTCTCGCTATCAGGTTACCCATCAGTTTGTACAGAAAACTGGTCTCTCTGTCATACATACCAATCTAATCGGTGGACAGGATGAGTTGGTTTTTGATGGCGCCTCTTTTGCGATGAATCCACAAGGCGAATTAACCCATCAATTCGGTGAATTCATTGAAACCATCGGACTGGTTGAATTACAAAACACCCTGCCAATACAGCAACAAATCGCAGCACCATTATCATCCACAGCCTGCGTTTATCAGGCACTTTGTTTGGGCGTAAAAGAATATGTTCATAAAAATGGATTCCCCAGTGTACTCATAGGCCTCTCAGGTGGCGTGGATTCTGCACTCACATTAGCTATTGCAGTTGATGCTTTAGGTGCGGAGAATGTAAAGACGGTCATGATGCCGACAAAATTCACCGCTGATATCAGTTTGCAAGATGCCCAGCAAATGGCTACATTATTGGGTGTTGAACATTACAAATGTGGCATCAATCATATTTTTGATCAATTACTCGAAACATTGCTTTCAGACTTTCAAATTCAATCCGATTCTTCAGGCATAAACACCATGCCCGAGAATCTGCAAGCACGCATACGTGGCATGTTACTCATGGCAGTCTCCAATCAGACAGGCGCTATTGTGCTCACTACCGGCAACAAGTCTGAAATAGCCATTGGCTACTGTACATTGTATGGCGATATGGCCGGCGGCTTTGCTGTGTTAAAGGATGTTAGTAAAACCATGGTTTATCAATTGTGTGAATATCGCAATCAACTGAGCAAGGTTATTCCTGAACGCATTATCCAACGCGCACCTTCAGCAGAACTACGACTTGATCAGACTGACCAAGATAACTTACCGCCCTACGAAGTATTAGATGCAATTATTGAAGCTTATGTCGAGAAAGGCTACTCGGCCGCAGAAATAATCGCAATGGATCATAGAGAAACAGATGTAATGCAGGTCATTAGATTGATTCACCAAAATGAATATAAACGTCGTCAAGCACCAATCGGCATCCGTATCACACAATGCGATTTTGGCACAGCATGGCATTATCCCATCACTTCCAAACACCAACAGTATTAAATTTAATCAAGCCAGTTCAAAACTTGGCACGATCTATATTGATTTCTTGCTCGATGGAACTTGACTCATAAACAGTTATCATATCGACATGAAGTTAATTTATTTGATCATCGCATTATCATTTCTGTTTCCTCCTAACATTTTTGCGCATGAATTACCTGATCTGGGGGACATTTCCCAGGCCACTATTACGCCTCGTCAGGAGCAGCAGATTGGTTTACAGATCATGCGTCAAATACGTGCAGATTCCAGTTATCTTGAAGACCCGGAAATAACCGGTTATCTCAACAACCTGGGTTATAAACTGATCTCTAATTCAAGTGAAGCAGCACCTGGTCAATCTTTCGAATTTTTTGCGTTACAGGATTCCACCATTAATGCGTTTGCTTTGCCTGGCGGCTTTATGGGATTTAATAGTGGCCTGATTATTGCTGCACAAAGTGAGTCTGAGCTGGCTGGTGTGATGGCACACGAAATTGCACATGTCACTCAGAAACACTTGGCACGTATGATTTCCGGACAAAAATATAGCATGGTTACCTCTCTGGCTGCACTCGCTATCGCCATCATTGCTGCACGTTCAAATCCGCAAGCTGGACAAGCGATCATGATAGGATCACAAGCCAGCGCAATTCAATCTCAACTGGACTTTACGCGTAAACATGAGAAGGAAGCGGATCGTATTGGTCTGGGTATTTTGGTAGATGCTGGCTTCGACCCGCAGGGTATGTCCGATTTCTTCGGACGCTTACAAATGGCAGGTCGATTCTATGAAAATGGCGCCCCATCTTATCTACGTACGCACCCATTAACTTATGAGCGCATTGCAGACATCCAGAATCGCACCCGCGAACTCACTTATCGCCAAGTACCTGATAGCATTGACTTCCAATTAGTACGTGCTAAATTACGTGCTGCAGAAGGAAGTGCCAGAAAAGCAGTCAAATTATTTCAAGCTCGTTTGAATGAAAAAAGATATAGCAACGAAGTAGTTGAACGTTATGGCTATATCACTGCTTTATTACGCGATAAAAAGAATAATCAAGCTAATGAAGAATTAGCAAAGTTATACAGCATCTTGCAACACACAACCGGCAAAAGGATACTAGAAGACCACTTGCTGGGAGAAACAATTCGTGTTGAAAACAAAAGCATACAAGCTGGCGCCATGATTGAAACTCTGGCAGCAAGTGTAAAATTGGCTAACGGTCAAATAAAAGAGGCTTTTAATATTTATCGCACAGCGCTTAAAGTTTATCCACAGCACCGCGCATTAATCCACGGCTACGCCTCAGCACTTTTACAAAACCAACAAACTGAAGCCGCACTTGAATTCGTCAACAATCAATTACGATACCACAATAATGACGTCAATCTCTACAGATTACAGGCACAAAGCTATAGCGCACTAGGCAATCTTATGTTAAAGCACCGCGCTCAGGCAGAGGTTTATATCCACCAGGGCTATCAAGACTCGGCCATTGATCAACTGAAAATTGCATTGCAGCACGATAACGGTAACTTTTATCAATTATCTACGGTGGAAGCAAGGCTAAAACAGTTAGAATTACAGATGGCTGAAAATGAAGAGTAAAACACTTTCACACGTTTTAAAGCACCACGCTCAGGTAAAATCGACCTTATCTTTTTTATGATTACGCTTCACTCAAGATACTTAAATATTTATGTTCAGCACCAAGCGCGTTTTTATTGTTTTATTCCTGCTCATTATTTTTGCCGCATATTGGCATAACCGTGACACAAAAGAACCCACAGATAGCCAGTACGTAACTCGCGCAATTGAACGTGGTAATATTATTCAAACCATCTCTGCAAATGGCACGCTAACCCCCGTTGTACTGGTTAATGTTGGCACACAAGTTTCTGGCACAGTATCCAAATTACATGTCGACTACAATGATCATGTTGAAATTGGCCAAGTGCTGGCAGAACTGGATCCGGCATTATTACAAGCACAATTGCGTCAATCCGAAGCCAATTATTTAAGTGCTCAAGTAACCCATAGAATTGCTGCCAGCAAACTAAATCGCCACAAAATGCTGGAAGAACAGGGCTTCATCTCACATGAAGGATTAGATATTGTTGAGCAAGAAATTGACGCTGCACGCGCCCAACTTGCTGTCAGCAAAGCTCAAGTCGACCGTGATCGTGCAAATCTTAATTACAGCATTATTAAATCACCCATTTCAGGTGTCGTGATTGCTCGCGATGTAGACATTGGTCAAACCGTAGCCGCAAATTTTCAAACACCGGTCTTGTTCCAGATCGCAAAAGACCT
>JAHZIU010000256.1 GCA_022601315.1 Betaproteobacteria bacterium | reverse complement strand
TTTGAAATACTTGTTTTGCTAAATCTATTCCAATTCGTGTAATGTTCATCTCCGACTCCTTTCTTCTTTGACTAGTTGATAGTTACTCTAGTCTGGCACATTGATGCCGATTAAGGGGGGAGTCCATCCCATTGGGCTAGCTGGTAAAATTCTCATTCCAGATATAACATTAACCTAATTTCTCATAGCTGGCTATGTGACAATTTGTCACAGGTCTGTTTCAATAACGCTTAACTGATTGACTGAAGCATTCCTTCAACTTGAAGAAACGCTAGTGATCATGTCCATGTTCGTGACTGTGGTCATCATCATGGACCTTTGTAAGTTCCGAATATTGTTGCCTTGTCATACCACCAAGCTTCTGCACAAAAACTGCTATTGCCCAGATTGTTTTGTCGTCATGATTATGTCCCCAAGCAGGCATAGCTGTCATTTTTAGGCCATTTTTAATGACCCAGAAATATTCTTTTATCTGATCTACTTTGTTTTGTTCAGCCGTAATTGGTATGCGTTGATAAAATACAGGCGCTTGGGGATAAAGGCCAGATGCCAGCTCGGTAGGTTCCTGATCAGGTATCAAATGACAGTTTGTGCACATTGCATCATAGTGTTTTGCACCCACCAAAAGCATACTTGCATCATCAAGTGGAGGCACTTCCAGGTCATCTGCGCGCGCCGCTATTGAGCGGACACGAACCCACTCGATCATTTTTTCAGTAATGGCCCAGTGTTTTTCAGTAGCAGCCATATTGTAAACACCAGAGTGGATTGCGATGATGCCAAAAAATATTATTGCCAATAATACACCGATAATTATTTTCATTTTTATCCACCATTAAATAGTTTAATGATTCAAGCTTAAGCAATGGGTAATCAATGTCTTTAGCAAGCCTAAGTACATGATACATCCTTTCTATTCATGCCAAGAGAAATTCAGATACAGTATTTGAGATAGTCCATATATTTAAGACACTTAGAAAAACTCTTAGTTTACCCAAATGTTAGGTGCAGGAAAGATTTTTCAACGCGATATCATTTGATATGTAGACAAGAATTTTTTCCACAACGCAGCATTCGAGAAAAAATCAGAATTTTTTAAAGACACCTTTTATTTTTCTACCAGTTTTTCTTTGACAGTGGCTTGATTAAGATGCGGCGAGAACATTTCAATAAAATCAAAAATATACCCTCTCAGATAATTATTCCGACTGATACCAATACGTGTGGTGCTCGGCTCAAACAAGTGACTGGCATCTATTGATCTAAGGTGTTTATCGCGCATAGGATCAAATGCCATTTTTGCCAATATGCCAATACCTAATTTGAGTTCAACATATGTCTTGATGATATCCGAATCAATAGCTGTTAGTACCACATTCGGCGTCAGGCCGGCATTTTCAAATGCCTGGTTTATTTTGGAACGGCCCGTAAAAGCAAAGTCATAAGTAATAATTGGATATTGACTAATAACTGCCAGTGTTAAATTTTTTAATTTTAGTAGCGGATGTTTAGGAGGTACCACAACGCAACGGTTCCATTGATAGCACGGTAACATAACCAGCTCATGAAAGTGCTCAATCGCCTCGGTTGCAATAGCAATATCGGCTTCCCCTGATGTGACTAATTCTGAAATTTGTATCGGGCTACCTTGCCGTAAAATGAGTTTGACTTTTGGATAACGTAATGTAAATTGCTTGATGACGGATGGCAGAACATATCTGGCTTGTGTATGTGTAGTAGCTATCGTTAGCGTGCCACCGGCCTCATTTGTAAATTCCCCAGCAACTTTGGCTAAGTTATCAGCATCGCGTAGCATTCTTTTGGCAATTTTGATAATTATTTTGCCAGGTGGTGTAACTTGAATAACGCGTTTGCCATTTCTTACCAAGATCGTTACCCCAAGCTCATCTTCAAGCAACTGAATTTGCTTACTTATGGCAGGTTGCGAGGTATGCAACTTCTCAGCAGCCTTAGATAAACTTAAATTCTGGTTGACCGTTTCGCACAGATACCGAAGTTGTTGTAGTTTCATTACAAACCCCCAGCTAATAATATTTTATTATATAAATCTAACACAATATTATTTTGAATTATATAAATATATTGCTAGAATCCGTGCTTCCCAAAATAAGGTTAAATAGGAAAATACATGGAATGGGGATATACCCTATCAGGTCTAGTGATTGGGTTTATCGTTGGGGTTACCGGAGTTGGCGGCGGTTCCCTAATGACACCATTATTAATCATGGTATTTAATGTTCCGCCAGCCACCGCAGTTGGAACAGACTTGCTCTACGCTGCCTTAACAAAAGCTGGTGGCGCATGGGTTCATGGTCGCCGTGGAACGGTACATTGGCAGTTGGTTGGGCGCTTGGCAATGGGTAGTGCGCCAGCGGCTTTGATTACGATACTGTGCTTGAATGCGTTGGGTGTTGAAAGTGAGATTTTTTCTGGACTAATCCTCACTACATTAGGTGTAGCACTGCTGTTAACAGCTATGGCACTACTTTTCCGCCAACAGTTAACTCGCATGGGACGATCACATTTTGGATTTTTGGTAGAATGGCGGGATCGACACATTTTATCGGCCACTGTAACCACAGGTGCTGTATTAGGTGTGTTGGTAACAGTTACCTCAGTTGGTGCTGGCGCCTTAGGAATGGTGGTGTTGTTTATGCTGTATCCACGTTTGCCTGCGGTTACTTTAGTCGGTAGCGATATCGCGCATGCTGTACCGCTTACCTTGATCGCAGGCTTAGGTCATGCCTATATGGGCACAGTGGATTATGGTCTATTGGCGAGCTTATTATTAGGCTCTTTACCCGGGATATATCTGGGGAGTCATGTTGGCAGCCATATACCAGATCGAATATTACGGCCAATATTAGCCACGATACTTATCGTGATTGGCATTAAGTTAATTTTGTAACTTGTAGCAAGTACCGATAAATTATGAATCAAATAAATGATGCGCTAAAATTACCAACATTAAAAAATAAGATAATGGGAAATTTTAGCCAATCCGACATGGTTCATCAATTAATGGACTTCCCTTAGATAAAATAGATCGTGATGAAAAGTTGACGGGTGAATTACCATTATTGAAACAAAGGATTGATTGATGAGTACAAATGTAGAAAATAAGCCAAAACAAGTCACATGGTTTAATGGATGTGGCGGACGTATTGGTGTTGTAATTGGTGAAACCGGCGAACATGCATATATTGGTATGGCTTTGCGACATGATGAAGATGAAGATGTGGATCACATTATGAAATACGGTGCAAAATTTCCATTGGATGCAGCAATATTACTGCCCGTTTCCAAAGAATATAGTAAGACAGAATCTTGAGTAGTTCCACAAGTTAACAGGAATTTAATATGTATCGCTACGATGAATATGATCAGCAAATTGTCGATGAACGCGTCACGCTATATCGTGATCAGGTGCGGCGACGCTTAGCGAATGAATTAACTGAAGATGAATTTCTTCCATTGCGCTTACAAAATGGATTGTACATGCAAGTACATGGATACATGCTACGTATTGCCGTACCCTATGGCCTGATCTCTGCAACTCAAATGCGTATGTTTGCACATATTGCGCGCAAATATGATCGAGGCTATGGGCATTTCACGACGCGTCAGAATATCCAGTTTAATTGGTTACGGCTGGAAGACACACCCGATATTCTGGCCGACTTAGCTTCTGTCGAAATGCATGCAATTCAAACATCTGGTAACTGTATCCGCAATATCACTTCAGATGAATATGCAGGCGTAGCGCAAGATGAGGTCATTGATCCCCGTCCTTACGCCGAGATTTTACGTCAATGGAGCACTTTTCATCCGGAGTTTGCATTTTTGCCACGCAAATTTAAAATTGCCATTAGTGGCGGCAAAGAGGACCGTGCGGCGATCACAGCACATGATATCGGTCTTTCGGTTACCAGAAATGCGCAGGGTGAAATCGGTTTCCGCGTTTTGGTTGGTGGCGGACTAGGGCGCACACCAATTATTGGGAGTGAAATTTGTGAATTTGTACCATGGCAACATATATTAACTTATGCTGAATCTATTTTGCGAATTTACAATCAATATGGACGCCGTGATAATAAATATAAAGCACGCATCAAGATTTTAGTAAAAGCATTGGGAATCGATGAATTCCGTCGTCAGGTTGAAGCTGATTGGGCCAATGCCAAGGATGGGCCAGGTACTTTAACGGAAGAAGAGCTCAATCGAGTGGCCAGTTATTTCACCGATCCAGACTACGCAACACTAAGTAACCATAATTCAGCTTTAAATGAATTCAAAGCTGATAATCGGTCATTCTCAAATTGGTTTCAGCGTAATGTAAAACCGCATCGTGTACCGGGATATGCTATTGTGGTTTTATCATTAAAGAAACTGGGCGTTGCTCCAGGCGATGCTACGGCCGAACAAATGGATCAGGTTGCAGATTTGGCAGAACGCTATAGCTTTGGTGAGCTGCGTATAACCCATAAACAAAATCTGGTATTGGCTGACGTTAAACAAGCAGACTTAATTAGATTATGGAAAGAAGCAAGTACCAGCGGATTAACCACGCCGAATATTGGCTTATTAACAGATATGATCAGTTGCCCCGGCGCTGAATTTTGCACCTTGGCCAATGCACGCTCCATTCCATTGGCTGAGTTAATTGCTGAGCGTTTCGATAGTTTGGATTTTCAGCATGATATTGGTGAGATTGAACTAAATATTTCAGGCTGCATGAATGCCTGTGGGCAAAATCATATTGGAAATATCGGCATTACCGGTGTGGAAAAAAAGAACCATGATGAATGGTACCAAGTGTCCATTGGCGGTGCAAAAGGGAACAATAGCTCGATTGGTAAAATTATTGGCCCATCTTTTACATTTAATCAGGTACCAGAAGCCATAGATCGCTTGTTGCAGGTTTATTTGCGTGAACGTATAGAGGCTGAACGTTTTATTGATACCGTGCGGCGTATTGGTCATGCACCATTTAAAGAACATGTTTATGCAACAACATTTGAAGTGGAACAAGAAGAGGTTACAGATAAGAGTGTGGTGACGCCTGCTCAATATAGTGTTCCATTTTATTCTCCAAGGTTCTAATAATGAAAATTATCAAGAATAAAATAATTATGGAAGATGACTGGAACGTTTTGCGTCTAAATGAACAAGAAACTGCGGAAGACATAGTCGTTAAACCAGGCAAGCAGATTGTTCCATTAAAAGTATGGCTGGCACAGCGCAGCACCCTGCAACTACGAAGTGATTTAGGTGTCTGGCTTGCAAGTGATGAACGTCCGGAAACGATAAAAGATGACTTACAACAATTTTCTGTTATCGCCGTTGATTTTCCGAGATTTGCAGATGGGCGCGGTTATTCTATTGCATACAATTTACGTGTGCACTTGAGTTATACGGGTGAATTACGTGCCATTGGTGATGTGTTGCGAGATCAATTTTTCTATATGCAACGTGTTGGCTTTGATGCCTTTGCACCCCGCCCTGATCGTAGTATTGAAGATGCTTTAAAAGGATTCTCAGATTATTCTGAAGTTTATCAGGTGTCTTATGATCAGAAATTACCATTATTTCGACGCGTGCAACGCAAAGGTCGATTAGCTACAGGTTCGGTAAATGAGTGAACTGCAACAGAAGATTGAACAAGTTATTACAGTTTTAACAGAAGCCATACATGATTATACGCCAGTAACTTTTGCAAACAGTTTAGGTGCGGAAGATATGGTACTGACCGATCTAATTGATCGCTATAAGCTAGAAATTGACATGTTTAGTCTGGACACTGGTCGATTGCCTCAAGAAACGTATGACTTAATGCAAACTGTACGTGACCGCTATAAGAAACCATTACGCATTTATTTTCCAAATGTTAAACAAATTGAAGAATACGTTGCTAAAAATGGCGTAAATGGTTTCCGTGAAAGTATTGAGTTACGCAAAAAATGTTGCCATGTGCGTAAGGTAGAGCCGTTACGTCGTGCATTATTTGGTAAGCGCGCCTGGGTAACTGGTATTAGAAATGAGCAAGCAACAACACGCCTCAGTTTAAAAATGTCCGCATATGATATGAACAATCGTATGCAAAAGATCAATCCATTACTTGATTGGTCTAACGCTGAAGTATGGGAATATATTAAGGAATATGAGGTTCCTTATAACAAGTTGCATGATAACTTCTACCCTAGTATCGGTTGCGCGCCATGCACTCGTGCTGTTACACCCGGTGAAGACATTCGCTCTGGACGTTGGTGGTGGGAAAAACCCGAAACCAAAGAATGCGGACTACATACGGACAACGTTATACCATTAAAATAAGCCAATTGAGTCAACTTAATTTAGTCTAAAAAACGATTTTTAAAAAAGTAACTTCTTTAGAATTTGCTTGTTTTTTGTAACTTGAGAGAAAACATGAGTAGTCATCCCTTTACCCATCTTGACGCACTAGAAAGTGAAGCCATCCACATTATGCGCGAAGTTGCTGCAGAATGTGCCAATCCGGTTTTGTTATTTTCTGGCGGCAAAGATTCAATTGTTATGCTGCGTTTAGCGGAAAAAGCATTTCGCCCCGGACGCTTCCCGTTCCCATTAATGCACATTGATACAGAACATAATTTTCCAGAAGTCATTACGTTTCGTGATCATCGTGCAGAGGAATTGGGAGAACGCCTGATCGTAGCTAGCATGGAAGATTCCATCAAAAAAGGAAGAGTTGTCTTACGTTCCGAAAATCAAAGCCGTAACGCATTTCAATCGGTAACTTTGTTAGATGCGATTGCCGAACATGGTTTTGACGCATGCATGGGCGGTGCTCGACGTGATGAAGAAAAAGCACGCGCCAAAGAGCGAATTTTTTCTTTTCGAGATGAATTTGGGCAATGGGATCCGAAAAATCAACGCCCGGAATTGTGGGATGTATACAATGCCCGCACGCACCCTGGAGAAAATATCCGTGTATTTCCAATTAGCAATTGGACAGAACTGGATGTTTGGGAATATATTTCACGCGAAAAACTGGAAGTACCGGAGATATATTTCGCACATAGCCGGGAAGTCATCCGCCGAGATGCGGGACTCTTACCTACTTCACATTTGGTACAACCATTAGCGGATGAACAAGTAGAGAAAATTACCGTGCGTTTCCGAACTGTAGGAGATATGAGCTGCACTTGTCCAGTAGAATCTGATGCGACCACGATAGATCAAATTATCGCAGAAACAGCAATGACGCGAATTACAGAACGTGGTGCAACGCGTATGGATGACCAAACGTCAGATGCTTCCATGGAGCTGCGTAAAAAAGAAGGCTATTTTTAACAATGTCGCAGATTAATTAATGAACTCATTCTGATGAGTAAAAATTTTCACTTTATTGTTTTGAATCTTGACAATCGCCTTGCTATTGCCTGCAATTTACATCTCAATCTGAAAGTTTCCCTCATGACTCATTTGGCGAAAAATTGATCAACGATACCTAAAGCAACAATCAGTCAATTAAAGAATCTCTGTTTTATTTTTTAACAATCTATTTTATTTTTACGGTGATACGAATTATCAAAAGGTTCCTAAATGTCGGCAATTGAAAAAATTTCTTTGGATCAAACCGAGCTACTTCGTTTTATTACTGCCGGTAGTGTAGACGATGGTAAAAGCACCTTAATCGGGCGTCTACTACACGACTCAAAATCAATCTTTGAGGATCAGTTAAGTTCTATAACGAAAACAACTCAGAAACGTGGCATGCAAGGTGTTGATTTATCGTTACTTACAGATGGGCTGCAGGCGGAACGTGAACAAGGAATCACCATTGATGTTGCTTATCGTTATTTTGCGACACCAAAACGCAAGTTTATTATTGCGGACACACCGGGCCATGAACAGTATACGCGTAACATGGTGACAGGCGCCTCCACTGCCAATCTGGCAATTATTTTGATTGATGCACGTAAAGGTGTGTTAACACAATCAAAGCGCCATTCTTATCTCGCTAGCTTAGTAGGCATCCCGCATATCGTTGTGGCCGTCAATAAAATGGACCTGATGGACTATTCTCAAACGGTCTTTGACAACATTTGTAAGGATTTCTCCGCTTTTGCTGATGGGTTGAATTTGCACAATATCGAGTATATTCCGATGTCAGCGTTACATGGGGATATGGTGGTAGAGCGTGGAGATCAGCTTAATTGGTATGAAGGTGTTACATTAATCGACTTATTGGAGAATATTGTTATTGAACATGACGTCAATCACGATGACTTTCGCTATCCAGTACAATGGGTGTGTCGGCCACAAACCAAAGAGCTTCATGATTTTCGCGGCTATATGGGGCGTATCGAATCTGGCTCTATTCGAGTCGGTGATGATGTCACGTTATTACCTTCCGGATTAACGTCACGTATTAAAGAAATTGTTATGTATGAGGGACCTATTGAGGAAGCGTTTGCGCCGCAATCGGTAACTTTGACGATTGAAGACCATTTGGATATTTCGCGCGGAGATTTCCTGGTCAAAACGGGTGAAACGCCTGATGTAACAAAAGCTTTTAATGCCATGCTTTGTTGGCTTTCCGAGCAGCCGCTGGATCCGAGTCGCAAATATCTGATCAAACATACTACTCGAGTAGTTAAAGCTATTATCAGCCAAATTAACTTTCGTGTGGATGTTAATACCATGGCGCATGAAACGGTAGATACGCTTAAAATGAATGATATTGCACATGTAACAATAAAAGTGCAGCAACCGCTGGTATGTGATGATTACACACGTAACCGTGCTACAGGATGCTTTATCATCATTGATGAAAGCAGCAATAATACTGTTGCTGCAGGGATGATTTCCTTTTCTGAAGAGGTACAGATATAAAACCTTAATTAACCGTTTCTTAATATAACTAACCCATCTAAGTATAAGAATGGTAATGAATCGTCATCAACAGTTACAAATATATTAATTAATATATTATCGATTCTGGCTAACGCGTTGGACTGGAACCCCACGCAATACGACAAAGCCAATTTATCAATCTTAGCAGCCCTAAAGAAGAAACTTAACCTTTTGATTGGTAACATTTTAATATCAGGAACAAAAATCTAGAATCTTTGCCTTACTTTGCTCATTGGCAAGTATTCTAAAACAATTTCCCGAAGCTACTCAGAAATGGAAATAA
>JAHZIU010000033.1 GCA_022601315.1 Betaproteobacteria bacterium | reverse complement strand
GCAGATATTGGTTTGCTGCTATATAACAAAGAAGAGGATCAGGAGTTTCCAAATGCTTTGCATATCGAGCAATGGAATACTCGTATTATTGCACTGACGAATATAGAAAGAAATTATGAGGTGCTTAGTCAAGCCGAACAAGAGCATCCCAGTCTCGATCAAATAAAATCTGGCGTACAGATTAATTGGATGAATCTTTATCAACAAATAAAGCTTTTTCCATTAATTGATTCTATCGATTCAGATAATGTCTATCTGGTTGTCATTAATGATGTAACAACTGCTGTCAATAATATCCATGAATCAATTTGGAAAATTGCAATTATTGGTATTCTAGGACTTATTATTTCTGAAATTTTGCTGTTTGTAATTTTCACCAGATTATTGTCCCGCCTAAAAGATATTGCCTATACGCTCCCACTTTTAGCAAATGGCCGATTTGAGAATTTTCGTACTTCATTAATTTCAGATGAACGAAAGCATTCATTCAGAGATGAAATTGATATGTTGTATGAAGCTGCTGTGACGCTATCGGTACAATTAGAAAGGCTTGAGAATCAGGTTTCTTCACGCACAAAGATGTTGATTGAACAAAGGGATGAGTTAAGTAAAGAAAGAGATTTTGTGGCAAATTTGCTTGATACCGCACAGGTTATTGTTTTAACACAGAATTCAATTGGCAAGATCACTTCATTAAATGCTTATGGAGAAATGTTAACACACTATACTGAAACAGAGATTCGAGATGCGCCATTCTTAAATATTCTTGTTTCTGAACAAGGGTCACAGGACTTGCCTGCACGCCTTGAAGAGATACATCACGGTCAGAGAGAGCAATTGCGTCATGAGGCGATTACACATTGTAAGGATGGTACAACACGCCATGTTGCTTGGTTGCATTCTCGCCTTTCGTGGAGCTCAATAGAAGACCCATCAATCTTATCGGTAGGATTGGATATTACAGAATACAAACGAGTTGAAGGTCATTTGGCATGGCTGGCTGACCATGATCCACTCACTAATCTTTTTAATCGGCGTCGATTTAGTGAAGAACTAGAGCAAATTTTAAGTTGGGCGGACCGATATAAGCATCCGGGTGCATTATTGTTTTTTGACTTGGATCGTTTTAAATATATTAATGATACCAGTGGTCATCAAGCAGGTGATGCATTGCTTAGAATGGTTGCAGGCATGCTATCTAGGACTATTCGCGCTGATGACATTACAGGTCGATTGGGTGGAGATGAATTTGCAGTAATCTTGCCTGAAATAAATACTGAAGGGGCCATCGAGGTTGCTAAGAAAATCATTGCTCATTTGGGTGAAGCACAGCTGACCATGCATAATCGGACACATAAAATTTCAGCCAGCATTGGTATTGCACTGTTTCCGGAACATGGTGGCAATGTTCATGACTTATTAGCAGCTGCGGATTTAGCGATGTATCATGCCAAAGAAACGGGGCGGAACGCTTGGTATCTGTTCTCGGATCAAGACCACAGTCGAGAACGAATGCATACCCTTGTTTATTGGAAAGAGAAGATTGAGTATTCACATCTAAATGATAATTTTCTTCTTTATTTGCAGCCAATTATGAATATTGACAGTAATCAGATCAGGCACTATGAAATATTGCTTCGTATGCGTGACAAAGATGGTTCAATACTGTCGCCAGCTGATTTTATTCCTGCCGCCGAGCAAACGGGCTTGATCCATGCAATTGATCATATGGTGTTACGTAAAGCAATCGCTCTTGCCGCCAAAATAAACCATAGCATTGAGGATCCAATTGGCTTTTCAATAAATTTGTCAGCACATGCATTTAATGACCCTGAGTTGTTGCCAATATTAAAACAAGAATTGTTGTGTCATAACGTCGATCCAAAAAATTTAATGTTTGAAATAACTGAAACTGCGGCCTTGGAAAATTTACCTGGCGCACGTAGCCTCATGAAAGAAATTAAAGAACTAGGGTGTGGTTTTGTATTAGATGATTTTGGTGTTGGATTTTCATCTTTTTATTATTTAAGAGAATTGCCGGTAGATGCAGTGAAAATAGATGGATCTTTTATACGCAATCTGACAGATAATTCAGATGATCAGATTCTAGTAAATGCACTTTGTAGTGTAGCAAGAGGTTTTGGCAAAAAAATTACAGCTGAGTTTGTGGAAAGTCAAGAGATATTTATTCTTGTCAAGAAGATGGAGATTGACTATGCCCAAGGTTATTTTGTTGGAAAGCCCGCAGAATCAAATGAGATGTTTCATTAGCACCTTAAGGTCATAACCAATGAAAAGTAATGATGCCGAGATTCGGAAATTATAAGATCAAAATAATTTTTCTGTATTCTGTGTCGCATGGATAAAAAGTTTTTCTAAAGAGAAGTTTACAAGATATTCTTGCCTATTTGCAGACCATTAATAGATCATGTAATATTTCCGCGCCAATTTCATTTGAGCAATATTAGAGTTTAATCTTAACGCATTCCTTGGTATCCTGGAATTTTCAAACTTAAAATCATGCGACCAATTCTAAAATCCAACAAACTCTCTAATGTTTGTTATGATATCCGCGGCCCGGTGCTGGATCGCGCCAAACAAATGGAAGAAGATGGCCAGCATATCATTAAATTAAATATCGGAAATCCAGCGACATTTGGTTTCGATGCCCCAGAAGAAATCTTGCAGGATGTCATTCATAATTTATCTGAAGCATCGGGTTATTGTGATTCCAAAGGCTTATTTGCAGCGCGTAAAGCAATAATGCACTACACACAGGAAAAACAAATTCCGAATGTTCAGATGGAAGATATCTATATTGGCAATGGTGTATCTGAACTGGTTGTATTAACTATGCAAGCACTTCTGGATAACGAGGATGAAGTATTAATCCCTATGCCCGATTATCCACTCTGGACAGCTGCTGTAGTCTTATCTGGCGGGGTTGCACAGCATTACTTATGCGATGAAGAAGCTGGATGGGTGCCTGATCTAGATGATATCCGTAGTAAAATTACACCAAAAACCCGTGCGATTGTTATTATTAATCCAAATAATCCAACCGGTGCGCTGTACCCTAAAGAATTATTGTATGAAATAATAGAGATAGCACGTGAGCATCAGTTGATCATTTATGCTGATGAGATCTATGACAAAATACTTTATGATGATGCGATACATACTTCAATTGCATCATTGGCTGATGATGTGTTTTTCATTACTTTTAATGGGTTATCAAAAAATTATCGTGCCGCTGGCTTTCGTTCAGGTTGGGCTGTTGTTTCTGGGGAAAAAAGCCATGCACAAGATTATATTTCTGGTTTAAATATGTTAGCTTCCATGCGTCTATGCGCCAATGTTCCAGCTCAATTTGGCATACAAACCGCGTTGGGGGGGTACCAAAGTATTTATGATTTAACGATGCCAGCGGGACGACTCATGCGCCAGCGTGATGTGGCATGGAAGCTGTTAACTGAAATTCCTGGCGTAAGTTGTTTTAAACCACAAGCAGCGTTGTACTTGTTTCCTCGGCTGGACCCGGTCGTCTATCCGATTCTGGATGACCAGCAGTTTGTGCTGGATTTGTTGCAGGAGGAGAAAGTTTTGTTGGTGCAAGGCAGCGGTTTCAATTGGTTGCATCCTGATCATTTTAGAGTCGTATTTTTACCCAATATAGATGATTTGACGGAAGCAATTGGTCGAATCGCCCATTTTCTTCAACGATATCGTAAACGACACGGTACTTAATCTGAGAGCATGCTGGTATTTTAAGGATGCTTGTTTGTTCATACGAAGTTGTTGTAAATTCTATTTAGTTTTTTTAAAAATATATGAAACCCATTAAAGTTGGTTTGTTAGGAATAGGTACAGTCGGTGGTGGTACCTTCTCAGTACTAAAACGTAATCAAGAAGAGATATCTCGTCGGGCTGGACGTGACATCATTGTCACCATGATTGCCGATAAAGATTTAGACAAAGCACGTAGCTTGGCTGGTAGTGATATTGTTGTGACAGATAATGCAAATAACATTGTTACAAATCCTGAAATTGATATAGTCGTGGAATTGATTGGTGGTAATACGATTGCGAAAGATTTGATACTTGCAGCAATCGCGCAAGGTAAACATGTAGTAACGGCGAATAAGGCATTACTTGCTAGCCATGGTACAGAAATTTTTTCGGCGGCTCGTGATAAAGGGGTCATGGTTGCATTTGAAGCAGCTGTGGCAGGGGGAATACCAATTATCAAAGCATTGCGTGAAGGATTGACTGCTAACCGTATAGAATGGATCGCAGGAATTATCAATGGAACCGCGAATTTCATCTTATCTGAAATGCGTGAGAAGGGGTTATCTTTTGAACCGGTACTGGATCAAGCACAAAAACTTGGCTACGCGGAAGCTGATCCAACGTTTGATATCGAAGGTATTGATGCCGCACATAAAATTACAATTATGGCTGCGATTGCATTTGGCATACCGGTACAGTTTGATAAGGCCTACACAGAAGGTGTTAGCAAGTTAACACAAGCGGATATTCAGTATGCAGAAGAATTAGGATATCGAATTAAACTTTTAGGCATTACAAAACGTGTTGCACATGGTATAGAGCTGCGGGTACATCCTGCATTAATTCCAGAAGGCCGGTTAATTGCGAATGTAGAAGGTGTCATGAATGCTGTTCTTGTAAAGGGTGATGCAGTAGGGCCAACACTATACTATGGTGCAGGTGCCGGGGCAGAGCCCACCGCAAGTTCAGTGATTGCAGATTTGGTAGATGTTACACGTATGCAAACTGCAGATCCTTTGCATCGTGTTCCTGTACTTTCATTCCAGCCGGATTCGTTATTGGATACACCAATTCTTGCTATGCATGAGGTGCAAACATCGTATTATTTAAGATTGCAAGTCATCGACAAAGCTGGTGTGCTGGCTGAAATTACACGGATTCTGGCGGACTTAAATATTTCTATCAATGCGATGATTCAAAAAGAGCCGGGTGGTGGTGAAGATACGGTTAATATTATCATTCTCACTCACAAAACTGTCGAGAAAAGTATTAATGAGGCAATAACAGAAATTGAAGTATTGTCCGTTGTGACGAGTCAAGTGACGCGTATTCGTATAGAAGAATTGAATAATTAGTATGCGATATATATCAACACGTGGTGGCATGTCACCAAAGCGTTTTTCTGAGATCCTGTTGAGTGGTTTATCACCTGACGGTG
>JAHZIU010000255.1 GCA_022601315.1 Betaproteobacteria bacterium | reverse complement strand
TGATTTCAAATGACAGACAAACTGACACCATCCATCATTCATCACTTTTCAAGTATTGAAGACCCAAGACTAGATAGACAAAAGAAGCACAAACTACAGGATATATTCTTTATCACCCTATGCGCTGTTATTTGTGACGCGGATAATTGGGTGGCTATTGAAGAATTTGGCAAAGCCAAAGTAGATTGGTTCACTGAATTACTTGGTTTACAGCATGGGATACCAGCGCACGACACCTTTGGTGATGTTTTTGCAGCGATAGATAGCAAACGGTTCACCGAATGTTTTACCAACTGGGTGTCTGATTTAGCCAATCTAACGGCGGGAAAAGTTATTGCAATTGATGGTAAGTGCTTAAGACGCAGTATTGATAGAGCATCGAAGAAGTCTGCTATCCATATGGTTAGTGCTTGGGCACAACGCAATAGCTTGGTTCTAGGTCAGGTCAAAGTAGATGATAAATCAAATGAAATCACGGCCATACCCAAACTGCTTTCACGTTTAGATATTGCAGGAACGGTGGTTACAATTGATGCCATGGGTTACCAGAAGAAAATCGCTCATCAGATTGTCCAGCAAGATGGAGATTATGACATCTCACTAAATTACTACATTATCCATGCAATAAAAAAATCGTTGGTATTTTATTGATTTCTGGCAACCCTTTTTTCCATGCGCTGATTGTTTTAGTGATTATTTTCTCACTGTCTGCGGTCAAGTGACTGGCAATACATAAATCAGTACTGTCTCGACAAGTATTAACCAATTGCTCGAGCAATTTTTGATTGCGGTAAGGTGTTTCTATAAATATTTGGGTTTGTTCGTTATTGATCGATAATTTCTCAAGTTCAATTATCTTTTTGGTACGTGCATCCATTTTGATAGGCAAATAACCATGGAAAGAAAAACACTGGCCATTAAGTCCAGACGCCATGAGCGCAAGTATTATCGAAGATGGGCCAACCAAAGGGACAATCGGAATATTTTTTTGGTGGGCCAAACGAACCAGCTCAGCACCTGGATCAGCAACTGCCGGACAACCAGCCTCTGATACCAATCCCACATCATGGCCAGCCAATAAAGGATTAAGTAAAGACACTAAATCTGTTACTTGCGTATGCTCATCAAGCACTTGCATATTAATTTGCTGCAAAGGCATTTTGCAACCAACTTGCTTTAGAAATTGCCTAGCCGTTTTAGGATGTTCAACGATATAGTACGATATGTCCGCCACCCGCTGTTTAACCGCATCTGGAATCACCCAATTAATATCTTCTTTACTGAGCGGCGTAGGAATCAAATATAGCGTACCAACCATGTTTAACTTAAATAGCTGAGTTTAACTTAATTTCCTCAGTTAACCACTAATAAACATAGGTACTATGCCAAAGTAAAACAGATTCCAACTGTCGAGAAAATTTACAATGTAGTTTGCTTCTATATAACAAGGCATTAGCCACTCACATTAAATCAACATGTTACATCAACAAAGAAACCCCGGTATAATTCTTGCTTATATAAAGAAAAACTACGAAATAAATAATAAATAAAAAAACAGTTTCATGAAAAGGATAACTTTGTTGGTGAGTATTTCACTATTGGTGAAACACTCTGAAGGCTGCAAACAAACAATGACTGTGCAATGCTAGGTACACCCTTTCACGCACCGCTCCTCCACCACACACATACTGATTGATAAGAATTAAATCTTAAATCTGTCTGTGTAACTTCTGTACTGTTCTTTACATTTCGTAACAAAATTACTATTGCTCGAATAACTTTAAGGGCCACGATCAATTGTGGTGCCTTCCTGAAAGATTTGATTTTGGAGAAAAAATATGTCGGCAGGACCAGGTCTACGTGATTACGGAAGTAATCTAACGGAAACAAATAAAAATGTAAGAGAAGTCCGTTCATTAATAGCAAACGTTGATGACAAAATTGAAAAAGTTGAATTAGCGATTGATGCGGTTGATGCGGTCGAGCGTAAAGCAGATGAATTCAGCGGCACGCTAAGTAAGCTTAAGCTTACATTGAAGCTAATGGATAAAGCCGGACCATTAAAATTCATTGCCAAAGTTGGTATCAAAATACTTGATGCCGTACAAAATGTGACCAACAAAGTCAGGAAAAAAGCGGAACAGCTTGCAAAAAAAATAGATGATAGCAAGCTGGAAGAAAAGCTTGACAAAGCACAGGAAAAATTAGAAAGCTTTGATACTAAGCTGGCAGGAACAGAGCAGGTATTGCTCAAAAACATTGTTTCTGTCGGTCAATTGATTACGGCATTGGACAAGGTGGATGAACTGGATCCAAACGGTGATCCTGGGGCGCCAGCCGCTGCAGGTGCAGATGCTTTGGTAGCACCCCCAAATGCCACCATTTCAGCCATCAACGATACCTATGATGACATCAAGGAAAAAACACAAATACTGGACAAAGCTATTCCAAGCGCCACTTTTCTACCGGTACTAAGTGTCAGAATAGCATTTGATGGCATCTCCTCCTCATTAAGCTTTTTACGTGGTCCACTCAATGCTGTTTCAAAAGCGCTCAAACCAGTAGAGGGTTTACTGGATGCTGTTGGATTTATATTCGACAACACGGTAGGTCCGGTAATCAAATATATCACCAAGACACTCGGCATTGACCGTGTCATTAACTCAGTATCTGACAAAATTACCAGCTTGTTACCCAACCCGGGTATATTCGATAACATTCTGGAAGATTTTGACACCGCGTTCCTGGAAATCGATCCATTAGGGCAACTAGATGACCACCTTGGTATTTCAGCATGGCTGGACGATTTACGTGACAAATTACTTGATCCTGTTGGCGACCCACAAGTCGGCCCTATTGGTATTGGAGAAATACAAAACGACCAGCTAATTGGCACAGCCAGAGATGACTTGCTGGATGGTGGCGAAGGTGACGATATATTGAATGGCTTAGCGGGAGATGACATTCTGATGTCCGGCCCCGGGCACGACTTACTGGATGGCGGTTCAGGCACAGATACTGTCAGTTTCCGCGGTAACTTTACAGAATATACTTTCTCTCAAACGGATAATGATGGCGCAATTATTTTCAATCATTTATATCCTTCAAATCCTAGAATTTCCGACGGCACTGAGGAAGTT
>JAHZIU010000254.1 GCA_022601315.1 Betaproteobacteria bacterium | reverse complement strand
TTCAGCTTCCCGTAGCGGCTTGAGTATCAATTCACCATACACAACCTCAAATGGTTGTATTTCAGTTACAGTTTGACACAAATTTGGCACAATTATTTTTTCGATTCTTTCTATGAAAAAATTGTTTTTGCATTCTTGCTATTATTGCGAATTATTAAATTTATAGATTGTCCTTTAAAAAATAGTATTTCGCACATGACATCCCTCCTCAAAAGAATCTTGCAATTATAAAAGTTTATTTTATAATATATAAAAGTAATATTTACTTTCTTATAGGAAAGACATGACCCATATCCAGCGGCAGATTAAAAACAAGCTTCTTGAAGCCCTAGCATTGAGTCCCGTTGTTTTCCTGAACGGCCCACGCCAGGCCGGAAAAAGTACGCTTGTGCAAAAAATCGCCAAAAATGATTTTCCCGCAGAATATGTCACGTTTGATAGTGTCACGCAAATGGCGGCAGCTGCTAATGCACCAGAAAACTATTTAAAAGAACGCAAAGGTGCGCTCATCATTGATGAAGTACAACTTGTGCCGGATATTTTTCGTGCGCTTAAGGTTGTTGTAGACGAGCTGCGTCAAAAACAAGGTAGAAAAGTAAAAGGTCATTTCCTGCTGACCGGCTCGGCTAATATTATGGCATTACCAAAGCTTTCCGATCCACTGGTGGGCCGCATGCGCATCTTAACACTGTACCCATTTTCGGGCGCGGAGATCCTGAATGTTACAAGCCATTTTATCGACAATCTCTTTAACGCTGATTTTCAAAAAGACGGCGAAAAACATAAACTAAGCGACGTGATCCGTCTGGCAACATTCCCTGAAATATCAGGCGCACATTTTCAGGAACGCACAAGCTGGTTTGATAGCTATATCACCACCATTTTACAAAGAGACGTGCGCGCTTTAGCTGAGATTGAAAAACTCACCGCCTTGCCAAATCTACTGCGTATTCTAGCCAGCCGTGCAGGTGGATTGATAAACGATGCCGATATTGCACGCAGTACTGGGCTAAATCACATTACAGCAAGAAACTATAAAACACTTCTAAAAATGTTGTTTTTAACATTCGACATTGCACCCTGGCACCGTAATATCGGTAAGAGATTGGTTAAATCATCCAAAGGTTATGTAACCGACACGTTGTTGTTATGCCATCTATTGCAGTATGAACTGGATGATTTAGAAAAAAACCGACCTGAACTGTTTGGGCATGTGCTGGAAAATTTTGTCGCGGCCGAGCTTTTAAAGCTGATATCCATCAGTGACAAAAAACTGGACATCTTCCATTTCCGCACAAGCGACAACAAAGAGGTTGATTTTGTGCTGGAAAAACCGAGCGGCCAGCTTGCCGCAATAGAAGTCAAAAAACGTGACCACGTAAATGCATCAGATTTTAAAGGGCTGAAAGTACTACAAGAATTGACTGGCGATGATTTTGTTTGCGGGATTGTCCTTTATCGCGGGAAAGACGTGGTACCTTTTGGAAAAAACCTCTGGGCTACACCGTTCAACGTTCTTTGGCAATAACAACAGTACTGACAAGTTAAGTCATTGAAACGAAGAAAATCCACTCGACCGTAATCAAGCAACCGCCCTACTCCATTCTGAGAACGCACTTGTCCTGAGGCTCCGAGTGACCAGCGGATACAAGGTGTCTCCTGTGCATGGCGAATTCATAATTCTAACGCGTTTTCTCCAATAATTGCAGTCTTGTGCGATACCACAAAAACGGCATAATGGCAGATATGCGTGATGTTGCCCTACTCTTCATTCATTTGATCACAACCTTACTGAAACTAGTTAGACTAGGTGGTGTGCATGCGGTCATGGCGGAGACTTTACTGGTTAAACATCAATTGATTGTTATGAAACGCTCTCAGCGAAGAGCTAAACTCTCGTCGTTTGATCGCGTTGTGTGTGGCTTGCTTTCATTAATTATCAATCCCGCCCGTTTTTCTAAAGTTGCGGTTATTATCAGACCCTCCACCTTGTTGCGCTTTCACCAGGCTTTAGTTAATAAAAAATACCAACAGCTGTTCTCTTCACGCCAGTATTCAAAGCTAGGTCCAAAAGGACCTTCACAGGAACTCATAGATGCCATCGTCGAAATGAAAAGACAAAATTCACGGTTTGGCTGTCCCCGTATAGCGCAGGAGATTAACAAAGCGTTCGGAGTAGACATCGATAAAGATGTTGTCCGGCGCGTGCTTGAAAAACACTACCGACCCGGACCAGATTCCAGTTACTGCCCTTCCTGGCTGAAGTTTATCGGCCAACAAAAAGACAGCCTCTGGAGTATTGATCTTTTTCGTTGCGAGTCCATTTTGCTCAACACCCACTGGGTGCACGTGGTCATGGACCAATTTACCCGGCGCATCATTGGCTTTGGCGTGCACACCGGTGATGTCGATGGTGTGGCGTTGTGTCGAATGTTCAACACGGCTATTTCAACCAAGGGTGCTCCGAAGTATCTCAGCTCTGACAACGATCCGCTATTTCTATATCACCAATGGCAAGCGAATTTGAGGATTCTTAGTGTAACTGAGATTAAAACCGTCCCGTATACACCTGTGCATGGCGAATTCATAATGCTAACGCTGTAAATCAGCTTCCAATATTTTCCAATGTCAGCTCCTGTAACGAAAGAAACTATGATGTAAAAACAATAGTAAAAAAATTAAACTGGTAAACTTGGGCGCTGTTTTCTGAGAAAAACTGGAAAAATTTCAATACTGATTGACATGTCGATCGGTACTACTGTTGCTCGACATAGTTAACTTGACAATACCTTTTGAAAACATATCAGCATCAATAATCGGGATAACGCCATTATCCGCGCCTAAATCAGTCGCTAGAATTTTTATCGCTCTCCTCGCCTTTAGCACAACTGATTGGCTCGCATTAGCTTCCGTTAGGTGCTTAACGAGTTTAAAGGCTTCTACATTAATTTTATTCTGCAAAATTTCGATCCACTCCGCGGTTCCCTTGACGGTATTACGATTTTCTAACATCCAGCGCACCCTGGTCAATTCGCGCGCAGTAAAAGCAACGTCATACAAAATCGGCGCTATATCATGTAAAACCCCATCCATCTGCAAATCCCTAGGTAAAACCGGCGCTTTAATTGGCTTGGTCTGCCCCGTCACAAACTTTACACCATCATGACCCGAACACGCCGCAATCAAAATCTGCTCCTCCGTTGGGCTTTCAATACCAGCATCCACCAAGGCTTTCGCGGCGACAGGCAAAGCTGGAGGCAAATTCTCTATCTTTTGCAATATAATAGGTTCCACCAAGGCTATATCCGACTCTTCCAAACGCTCCAGCGCAGTAGTAAATTGCGTCTCCATATAATCGTCATTTGTAGTCTGTCGCGCCATTTCCAGCGCCCGTTTCTGCAAATCCTTATCCGCCGTTACGGACACATTCCCAAGCTGCCCCGATAAATACTCTACCGTTTCAGGCCGCATCACATCAAATTCTTTTTTACCATTTTTAATACTTATAACATCCTGCGCCGCCTGCACATCCTGCATAAGCTCAAGCGGCGTCACATTCGTCGGATACCCCAACGCGGCTCTATTAATCCGTTTTTGCTTATAAACAGCATTCCGCATAACATTCCAATCATCCGTTTTAAGCACAACCTTAAGATTAGGAATAAGATCTTTAACACCCTTCAAAGCAACCACAGCCCCACCGGCCGAACCCGCTTCCTCCGCAAACCTCAAATCTTCCGGATTAAAAGGCATTTCAGTCGACGAATACTGCCCCCGCACCCCTAACTGCGCCGCCCGGTCCTGCTCAATCGCCTCCATATTAAGACCCTGCGGCATCCGCGCAATAATTTCCGGATCTTCGGAATGTTCCATATAATGCAACAACGCCCCAAGCCCCATCTGCGCAGTACCTTCCGCCAAATGGTCGGGCAAAACATCAACACCATCAGCACCGGCCTTAATTGCTGCCAAATATATCGCTGGAGAATGATAATACGTATTATGCATATGCACATCGACGGTCTGATCAGGAAATTTGCGCTTCAACATCCGAACCACATCGGCAAAAAGACTCGCATCCGAGAAAATCCCGTTCGCACTCTTTAAATAAAACCCCTCATGCCCCGTATTCATCAACGCTTGCGCAAAGGCCTTATACTCAGCGAGAATCTCCTCCTGGCGCTCCAAGCTATCCGGATTTTGCTGTATCGTGATCCCGCCTAGCACGCGAACATTATCGATATCCTTTTCTTCGCATAACTCACGCACCGCCAGCGGCACACCGCGCATCATTTCAACCGTATTTGTCGCATTAAAATTCTGAAAAACCGTGACACCGGCATCAATATGCACACCGATAACCGCCTTCAACACATCATAAGATTGCCTGCCATAGGAAAAACCACATTCCCCCCGGATCAGAGCCCTCTGCTCAACCCCTGCTTTGGCATAAAACGCACAATGTTCCTGGTTAAATTCAAAAGGATCCCTCCCCTTTTTAACCGGCAAATCCCAGAATGTCCCCCCTGCCGTCTGAAAACTATTAACGCCATAAGAAGACGAATTTTCATATGCTCTAATCATATCCTGTACCGGAACAAGCGCTCCGTGGTTAGATTGCCAGCCATCTCTGGCAGTAATATTAAATTTAATTGGATTCGGATTTTTATAACGCAATACATCCTCAATTTTTATAGAATAATCCATATATTCTACCTATACTCTACGAAATACTATTTTATGCGCAAATCGACACTCAGCCTAGCTTGCCGTTTGTTTACAAATGTGTAAGATAAGCCGAATGACCGAAAAGATTCAATTCTTAATTCATTTTTTTGTGACACTCGCCAAGCTTATGAAGCCAGGCGGCGTAAAAACTGTGGTGACAGAAAACTTGCTACTGAAACAGCAACTGCTAATGCTAACACGCCAACGATCGCGTACACCTCGACTAACTTCTTTTGATCGTTTCTTGTTCGGCTATTTGACATTCTTTATTAGCAAAGAGCGACTTCAGAAAATTTCCATTATATTGAAGCCCGCTACAATCTTAAAATTTCATCAAGCACTGGTTAAAAGAAAATATCAAGACCTATATTCTCTTAAAACACGAATAAAACCTGGTCGCAAAGGACCTAAACAAGATCTGATTGAACTTGTTGTTGAAATGAAGCGGCGAAATCCACGATTCGGATATGGTCGCATTGCAATGCAGATATTTAAGGAATTCGGTGTCGATGTTAGCCGATTCTCTGTGGCACGAATTCTGCGCAAAAATTATAAAAAGTTACCGGATAACGACGGCCTGTACTGTGCGAAATACTAATTTATGTACGCAATCGGCTTTTTAGTTTAACTTGTCGTTTACCTGCAAGCATGTAAGATAAATTAGATGATCGCAAAGATTCAATTCTTGATTTACTTTTTTGTAACAATCGCTAGGCTCATTAGGCCGGGCGGCGTAAAAACTGTAGTGGCAGAAAACCTGCTACTGAAACAGCAACTGATTACATTGACACGCCAACGAACGCGTACACCTGGACTGACAATTTTTGATCGCTTCATGTTCGGCTATCTGGCATTTTTTATCAGCAAAGCGCGACTGCAAAAAATAGCGGTTTCATTGAAACCCGCCACAATTTTAAAATTCCACCAGGCACTGGTTAAAAGAAAATATCGAGAACTATATTCTTGTAAAACACGAATAAAACCAGGCCGTAAAGGACCTAAACAAGATTTGATTGAGCTTGTTGTTGAAATGAAGCGGCGAAATCCACGATTCGGATATGGCCGCATTGCAATGCAGATATATAAGGAATTCGGTGCCGATATCAGTCGATTCTCTGTGGCTCGAATTCTGCGCCAAAATTATAAAAAGCTACCGGATAACGACGGCCCTTCGTGGCTGACATTCATTGGTCAAGCGAAAGACAGTTTATGGTCGGCAGATCTATTTCGTTGCGAATCCGTTATACTAAAATCACATTGGGTAATGCTTGTTATCGATATTTATAGTCGAAGAATTATCGGTTTTTCTGTGCATACTGGTAACCCAGATGGTATAGTAGTTTGTTGCATGTTTAACAAAATAATCGCCGGAAAAGTATTGCCGAGATACTTGAGTTCGGATAACGATCCGTTATTTAAATTCCATCGTTGGCAAGCAAACTTAAGGATATTGGGAGTCGGTGAAATCAAAACGATCCCTGGCGTACCTACATCTCATCCATTTGTAGAACG
>JAHZIU010000253.1 GCA_022601315.1 Betaproteobacteria bacterium | reverse complement strand
TTTCTACCTTCAGCCTTTAATCGAGCAAGTAAAGCCCCTTCATTATCTGTAGTGTATTTAACCTCGATGCCTGTTTCCTTGGTAAAAGCATCAAACATTGGTTTTATTAATTGCTCGATTCTTGCCGAATACACGACAACTTGCTCTGCGTAAGCAGGTTGAGTAACAAATAGGAAAACGAAACAAAAAGACGCAATAAAAAAACGATTTAAGTTACTTCTCAACATTACAAAAACTTCCAGGCAAAAAATTCAATTAAACGGTCACTATATTATGAATAAGAATAATTATCAATTATACGCACCATCGGTTCTTACAATGCTGAATTAAGTAATTCCAATTCCTATCGTATTCCGTCTACTTAATATCGTTGCGGACAGCGAACCAGGAAACCGACCATAAAGCACATTTCGGGTAATATCTGTAACTTCCCAATAGAAGCTACACAACGAATTGAGCGAATTGAGCGAATAGAGTTATCCGACTCGCTCAGAATAGATTATTTAGATGACCCATTACTGCCATTGTGACCTTTAATAAGATCTGAACATACCCTGCAAACCTTGTCATGTTTTAGTTCATCTAGCCGATTGAGAGTCTATATCAATTCAAAACAAATAGAATATTGAAAACAATAGATAAAAATTTAGCCATTAATTCTAATGAATTAATGGCTAATCACTAAAAACTAAACTTCAATTATGCGTACACGACGACTATCGCTACCTCACTTAGCAATCAGAACTAACATAAATTACTTTTTTAATCCCTTTTTTAATAACTACGGCGTTTAAAACCAATTAGACTTAACAAACCAATGCATAGCAGCAAAATCATAGTTGGCTCTGTAACAGAAACTATTGCACGCGTTGTGGTGAAGTCATCAAACTCCCCTATACCTATGAATGATGATCCTGGACTCCCGAATTGAATGCTAGCTGTTGTATGCGTTGCCATATCATCAACTAAACCTAACCATATAGCACCAAACCCACCATTAAAACTCGTTGCAACATCAGTATCTGCAATCGATATCGTTTCACCACCAAACGTAACATTGACATCATTGTCGGCAAAAGGAAAACCATCCCCAACAACAAGAAAAAAACCAAAAGCATTTGAAGCGGCAAAGCTCACATCAAGTCTGTCACCCAAACCAAAAATATCAAAGCTGGCGCCACCATCATCTGTTACTGCTAAAGAGTTTGGATCAGAAGTACTACCAATATCTCTAACCCCCAACTGAAATCCAGCAGGAGCCAAATTTGAATTCAACGTCAACCCTCCAAGCGTAGAACCCTCTGCAACAACACCAAGCGGCACAGACTCAAAATCCAAAACATTTACTGATACACCACTCAAGCCAGCAACTGCAGCATCAAAACCGGCCTTATCATCCTTAAATCCAACTGGAGTAGCTTGTACTTGAAATGTCATCACCATCAAAGTGACAAGTAAAAAATGTATTTTATTTGGCATAACCTATCCTCGACCTCATATTATTTAATTTTATTATATTTCTATAATAGCAAGAATTATGCCTGCATATATATTTATATTAACAATCAATTAGTTAAACAAACAATAATAAACATAAAGAATTCTAAATAACCAATCTGTAAAAAAGTTCGACAAATTTTCTTAATTTACAGTCACCAATTAAATTATGCTGACAAATTAACACGTCCTATCACAGGCAATTTAATTGCCCACGGGTCAGGGTCAACACCAAAGACTAACCCAAGAACGTTAAGTTCCAAACCTTCCACAGCACTGACTACTATCCCAAACAAACCAAAGATTGAAAACTGAAAACCACTCCCACTGGGTGGTAATGCGATGAATCGATAACCCAAATAATCTTTGCCTATTGCAGTAGGTGGCAAGTCAAGCCCCAACTCTGGAACAGCACGCGAAACCCAAGCAGTAAATGTATTTGAATTGGGACCTGGCCAGACCTTGTAATTCCTTGCATAGGGATAATCATTTGCTGCGCGATCTATACGCTCAATTAATACATCTACACCCTGGCCTCTTTTCTCGGCTAACAGTACAGGCGCGCTACCATACCAGCGCCTATCAGGCACATTATCATAAATTGTCAGCACTGGAATTTTACGGCGTTGACGCCAGCCAATTACTTCATAAACCGTATATGACTCAGCGTTTGTTGGCTTCACTGCAATCCATGTGTGTATGCCAAAGTAACCCCGCCAGCTATAAGCACGTGCACCGTAAACATGTATGATGGCTTCCGATGTCATCGTCGGATCTGGTGCAATCCCAACCGAGTCACGGCTGGTCGTCCACCATTTTTCTGCTTGCACATCAGAAACTACTACTAACGAACCGAGAAAAACAAAAAAATAAAAAAACTGTCGATATTGTTGAAACCACATATGTTAACTAACCTGAGTTCGGGTTAAGAATTTAGCTTTATTGTGTATAGAAAACAAGAGACTTTTGCAAAACCCCATTTTTTAAAAATTTATTGCATAAGAATCAATACCATAAATATTCGGTTTCAGGGTTTTGCAAAAGTCTCAACAAGTAATCTAAAGGCTTTGTTCCTGATATTCTTCCACCTAACGTTGTCAGAATGACTACTTTACTCTGTCATTTTAAGCCTTTGCAAAGAATCTCGGTGTCGAAGCCACGCGAACAGAAGATAACCATTTGAATGGATATGATAAATTGTTTTACTTATCCCGAACTCAGGTTAACTAACTATGACTAGTAATGACAAGAAATATGTCTTTAGGAAACGTAAGTGTGTTCTTAATTAAGCAGATGGTTATCGCGACCAAATAAAACGCAGCATTTCACCACGTATAAATATTTAAAAATCTTTATAAATCAGTGATTAATCTCATCAGACAATGCAATTAACGCATGCCTATGCACAATATCTGATTGATAAGGATGTGTTAATTTTTTGTAATGTGCTTGAATTTTTCGCACATAATCTCTTGTTTCAGGGTATGGCGGAATACCTTGATGCCTTTCAACCGCACCTTCTCCAGCATTATAAGCCGCAACAGCCAATGTTACATCACCTTTAAAAAACGCTAATAACCAACGCAAATAAGCCATACCGCCTCTGATATTATCTTCGGCATCAAAAGCATCTTTTACTTGAAAGCGTTTGGCAGTTTCAGGAATCAGCTGCATTAAACCTTGCGCATTTTTACTAGATACTGCTTGGATATTAAACGCGGATTCTACTGCAATAACCGCCATCACTAAAGCAGGATCAACATCAAACTGAGGCGCCAATTGTTTTACTAATTCAAAGATAGGATTACCTGCATACTTAGTTTCGTTTTCTTCATCCCTAAAATTCGCGAATGATGACAAACAATCAGGTAAAGCAGTATCAGACGGAATAGCCAGATAACGTGTCATTTTCTCAGCATATGCGTGGCCTTGTACAGCAGCCATCTCAAACAATTGCGCAGCCACGTCATTGTCTACAGATACGCCGCGACCATTGGCATACATCCACCCAAGTGCAAATTGTGCATCTGCATCACCAAGCCCTGCCGCTTTACAATAAAGCGCAATGGCTTTACCGTGATCTCGAGGCATCCCTTCTGCATGCTCGTATTTAACAGCGAGGGAATACATAGCCCTAGGGTTATCGTAAATTGCTGAATACTCAGTTAAGTCAAATGTTGATTTAATACTTTCTGCAGCAACACTACCACATAAAGTTAATCCATATAAAAACACCAGTAATATAAAATATTTTTTCTTAAGCATAATTTTAATAAGGAGCTAAATCGTCATACAAATAGTAAAGCAATATTCATGCCTAGATATTAACAATTGTTTAGATTAGATTGCTATTGTTATATGTAGTTCTTTGTTTTACTTGCAGTTACTCTGGACATAAATATAAAGACTCACGAATACTTGACCAATAATTAGCACATTTCAAAATGTTATCATTTAGGACAATTGTAAAATATTTCGACACACAATGAAAATGCATATGGTAGTTTTCCGGGATCAAGTCATACACTAATCAACATTTTATTTTAAGAAACGGCTTTATTTCTTTGACACCAACATTTCTAAAATATCCTTATACAACAAATATTAAAAAACATATCGCCTATACAATGCATGCTTGTAAAAAACACGGACTTCCGTGATACTCAAATTACAAGTATAATTCACAGACTTATCCCCATACACCGCCTATTATTTACAATCTAGTGGCGACCTCTCGAGGATTAGAAAAAATGAAACCGCCTATTCGTATTGCCATTACTGGAGCAACCGGTCAAATTTGTTATAGCCTGCTATTTCGCATTGCAGCTGGTGACATGCTTGGCAAAGACCAACCGGTGATACTGCAATTACTTGATATACCTGATGCACAACAAATACTTAATGGCGCCTTGATGGAGCTTCTGGATTGTGCATTTCCGCTATTAACTAACGTTATCGCTACAGATAAGCCAAATATTGCATTTAAAGATGCAGATATCGCATTACTGGTGGGCGCACGTCCACGCGGCGAAAATATGCAACGCAAGGATCTATTAGAAGCAAATGGTCCTATATTCATAGAGCAAGGCAAAGCCCTCAATGAAGTAGCTAATAAAAATGTAAAAGTACTTGTCGTTGGTAATCCTGCTAATACCAATGCATATATTGCTATGAAGAATGCACCCACTATCAGTCAGCAAAATTTTTCTGCCATGTTGCAACTTGACCACAACCGGGCTTTATCTCAAGTTGCACAGAAAATTTCTAAGCCCATAGCTGACATAAAAAAAATGATTGTTTGGGGCAATCATTCAAACACACAATACCCTGACTTAAGTCATGCCATTGCAGATAACGTCCCTGTTACTTCGCTGGTAGACGCAAGTTGGGTTGAAAATGATTTTATTCCCACTGTTCAAAACCGTGGTATGGCCGTAATTGAAGCACGTCACGGTAGATCAAGCGCTGCCAGTGCTGCGAATGCAATTATTAATCATATGCAACTCTGGATTTTTGGCACGCAAGAAAATGATTGGGCATCCATGGGTATTCCTTCCAATGGGAGTTACGACATCCCTGAGGGTGTTATATACAGCTTCCCTGTTACCTGCCAAAACGGACAATACAAGATCGTTGAAGGCTTAGAACTCACAGCACTTGATAAAGCCAACTTACAAAAAAGTTACCAGGAATTAATATCAGAGCAGGAAGCAGTCAAACATCTGTTAACCTGAACATTTTATTTCCAAAACTTTTTCATTCAATTAACAATTACATACTTAACACACAAAAACCTAGTTTAATCCGATTTCGTGGATAATTTATCTGCTGGTTCAAAATTCCGCGCCGCCCTAGATGCTGAACAGCCATTACAAATTGCTGGATGTATAAATGCAATTTCTGCGCATATGGCAAAACAAACTGGTTTTAAAGCAATTTATTTGTCTGGCGGGGGCGTTTCCGCTGGCTCAATCGGTGTTCCTGATCTTGCAATTACAACACTTGATGATGTACTCACAGATGTTCGTCGCATCACCGATGTTTCAGATTTACCTTTGTTGGTTGATGCTGATACTGGTTTCGGAAGTAACTTGAATATATCCAGAACTGTTAAATCATTAATAAAATTTGGTGCTGGAGCAATGCATATTGAAGACCAGTCGCTAACCAAACGATGCGGTCATCGCCCTGGTAAATTGCTCATCGATAAACGTGACATGATTGGACGAATCAAGGCAGCGGTTGATGCTCGAACAGATCACAATTTTGTCATTATGGCGCGCACAGATGCGCTAGCACCTGAAGGATTGCAATCTGCGCTAGATCGTGCAAGCTGTTATGTAGAAGCAGGCGCAGACATGATCTTTCCAGAAGCAATTACAACACTATCCCAATACCAGCAATTTGCACAAACCTTAAATGTACCCATTCTGGCAAATATTACTGAATTTGGTATGACGCCGCTTTATACCGTTAAAGAACTAGCTTCAGTTGGTGTTTCAATAATACTGTACCCATTGTCTGCCTTTCGCGCCATGAATGCGGCTGCGCTTAACGTTTTTCATACAATTCGTAATGAGGGCACACAACAAAACGTTTTAGAAACCATGCAATCACGTGAAGAGCTTTATACGCTAGTCGATTACCATGCTCAAGAACGAAAACTAGACTCGCTGTCTTCCGACGATGCACCCAAGAACAATGGATAGAAAGCCGACGCCTGACAAAAAACCCAAGAAATCTGTCATGTTGTCAGGTGTTGAAGCGGGGAATACCGCGATTTGCTCAGTTGGTAAAGCAGGAAATGATTTATTTTATCGTGGCTATCATATTAACGACTTAGCAAGTTATTGCGATTTTGAGGAAGTTGCTTACCTATTGATATATGAAAAATTACCAACACAAGATGAATTAGACGCATACAAATCCAAACTAAAATCAATGCGTGATTTACCTGCTAATGTAAAAACGATACTGGAAGCAATCCCTGCCTCAGCACACCCGATGGACGTCATGCGCACTGGCGTATCTGCCCTGGGTTCAATATATCCAGAAGACGAAGCCTTTTGTATTATTAAAACACGACATTTAGCTTCTCGATTACTCGCAAGCTTGAACTCAATATTACTCTATTGGTATCACTTTACAAGTAATGGTAAACGAATCGACTTAATAACAGATGATAATTCAATTGGCGGTCATTTTTTACATCTGCTGCACGGTACTCCTCCATCGAAACTATGGCTAAAAGCAATGCATATTTCTTTAATTCTGTATGCAGAACATGAATTTAATGCTTCTACATTTACCACACGTGTAATTGCAGGCACTGATTCAGATTACTATTCAGCAATTACTGGTGGTATTGGTGCTTTGCGTGGAACAAAACATGGCGGTGCTAATGAGGTTGCCTTTGAAATTCAGCAACGTTACGCTAATCCTGATGAGGCTGAATTAGATATAAAGCATCGAATTGCAAATAAAGAAATCATTATAGGCTTCGGACATCCTGTTTATACCATTAGTGATCCGCGCAATGAAATTATTAAAAATGTTGCTCAAAACCTCTCTACAGATGCAAATGATATGAGTATGTTTAATATTGCGGCCAGATTAGAATCAACCATGTGGGAATCAAAAAATATGTTTCCAAATTTGGATTGGTATTCAGCCGTTAGTTATCATATGATGCAAATACCAACGACCCTATTTACGCCTCTTTTTGCCATTTCGCGCGCTACTGGTTGGACAGCCCATATTATTGAACAGCGTTTGGATAAGAAAATTATCCGACCAACCGCGCACTATTTAGGGCCAAATTACAGGGAGTTTGTACCAATTGACAGACGAAATTCATCATAAATATGAATTTTGAAAACTACTATAGGTTAATACAACAAGCAATCTAAAATGATTTAACAAAATCCAAAACTTCTTGCACATGGCCGGGCACTTTAACTTTACGCCATTCCTTTTGCAACACACCTTCCGTATCTATCACAAATGTGCTGCGTTCAATGCCACGCACTTGCTTACCATACATATTTTTCATTTTGATCACATCAAATAACTTGCAAACAGTTTCATCCGTATCGCTCAACAAATCAAAAGGAAACTGCATTTTCTCTTTAAAATTTTCGTGTGACTTAATACTATCCCGAGAAACACCTAGAATGATGCAATTTTGCTTAGAAAATTCCTCATAATTATCACGAAAATCCTGTCCCTCAGTAGTGCACCCAGGGGTATTGTCTTTTGGATAAAAATAAATAACCAGCTTTTTTCCAGTTACACTCGATAAGTGAAACTCATGACTACCCGTTGAAGATAATGAGAAGTCAGGTACAAGATGTTTAAGTGCGAGCATTGGATCGATAAATTTTGAATATAATCACATCAGAAAAATAAACGCTAAGAAAATACCAATAAAATTCAGAACATAAAAAATTATGCTGGGTGGTATTTTCTTACGCTTACTTTTTATAATTTCCTCATTAAAAAACTATGGAATTTGTTGATCAATTACAATGGAAATATTACTTGTGCCAACCATAACAGGATCACTAAAACCTTGCAGGTCTCCGCTGCTTGGCATAGCCTGTCCAGATTTGGTTATTCTCGCTTCAATAACGACTTCATCAGGAAAACTTGACAGTTTTACGCCTGGCCTCATTGACATCCCGTCGGCTAAAGTAAATGCTGCTGGCAGATCACTAACCTTCATTTGCAAAATACCCAAAGGCTGTCTTGATCCCGTTTTGGCACGTGCATAAATAAATACTGTGTCATCTGGCGATGCTTTAGAAGCTACCGTACCACTGATTAACACCTGACCAGAGAGTGATCGTGTTGCAGATTCAGTCGCCGCTGAAGCCACTTCAACAACTTCTGGTTCAGCTACCTGTTCCGGTTCTTGATATGCTGCAGTTTGCTGTGCAGGGTATCCGCTTCCACCCGAAGCCAAAGATCTTGCTTCAGCGATACTGGTATTTACTGACTTTGCTAGCTCGGAATCATCCGGAATTACTGTCAGCAATTTCTCCCAATGCTCAGCCGCCTGTTCAAATCTCTCTTGCTCAAATTCTGCAGTTCCAGCTAAAGCTAAAGCCTTTGGATATTCAGGATCAGCTTCTAGGGCTTCATTAATTAACTCAGCAGGTCTTCCCACTAAACTGCCTTGATTCCTCATTGCCAATACATCCGCGTAATCACTCAGTATTTGTGCATTGTTAGGAACCAATTCTGTTAATTTCTGATAGGTATTACTGGCTTCATTATAGCGACCCATAATTGCATAGGTACGACCCAACATAACCCAACCTTCAATGTCATCCGGATTATCACTGAGCCTTGCTATCAAGTTTTCTACCACTGATGAAAAATTATCATGGCCAGCCGGCGAGTCACCACCTGCGCCTTGCATTTGCGTTGCATTTGCAAGTTGCGCTTGGGGCAATAGTCCACGAGTATCACCTAACTCGAAATAGAGGAAAACAGCGGCAAGCGGAAATGTCATTGTGATAACCGTTGACATTGCTATATTATAAATTTTTTTGG
>JAHZIU010000252.1 GCA_022601315.1 Betaproteobacteria bacterium | reverse complement strand
TCTATATTCTCGTCAGCTTGTGCATCAAAAGCTTTCTCTTCCGGGAAGAAATCTGTATCTTTCTCAAAATCAGCTTCCTGAGTTTCTTCAGCCTGTAACGCGTTGGCATTCTCTAATTCGGTGGCTTCATTAGAATCAGACGGTGAATTATCTGAATCCATCGAAGATGCAGTTTCAGCTGCGGCTACTGCAGCCATTTTATTACGTATGGATTCCGGCGTATCCTCGAAATCCATATCATCCATATCTACTTCTTCCTCTGACTTTTGCTGTCGCCTTTTAATGAAAAATAATACACCAAGCAACGCCAACAACGCGCCAACGACATATTCAATATTTCCCATTACCAGATCCATATAAGACACTTCTTCCTCAATGGGAAGTGGTGCAGGACTCGCAACAGGTTCAGGTATTACTTCTTCTATAATTGGATCTGGGGCAACAATAGGTTCTTGTATCGTTTCATCCATGAACGAATCGGAATACTCACTCGCTTCCTGCTCTGGCGAAAATTCAAATTCTTCATCTGATTTTAATTCTGGTGAAGAAGTAATAATCTCAAATGCATCAGATTCAGACTTAGTATCTATTTCTGAAAGAGCCTCAGCCTGATGTTGCGCCTGCGCAAGATCAGGCAGCTTCAATTCTAACAATTGCTGCAAATCTTCAACTTGTTTCTCCAGCATTGCTACACGTTCATTAGCTTCTTGCAATGCCAAAGTATGCGCAATGGCGTCTTCTTCGGTCATGCGAAGACGATCCATCATGGAAGTATCTGAGTCCTCCCCTTCCAAATCCCCACTCGATAAGCGGAGCACTTCTTCCGGCCCCCCATTAAGCATGGCAACATCATTCTCAACTGAAGTTGTTATTTGACCAGAATCAGCTTGGCTTAATACTTCGGATGGCTGTGCTTCATTTGCCGCTTCTACCAATTTTTCACGATAACTACGCCAGTCCGCCACCTGAATTTTTACTTCAGCATTTGCTTCAGCCACATCAATTTCCATGATTTCGCTACTGTCAGGTATACGCAGTAATACGCCCACCCTTAGCAAATTCATGTTGTTATCAATGAATGCCTCACGATTTGCACGGTACACTGCAACCAGCATTTGATTGAGGTTAACACCTTCCGGAGTAATCTGGCCCACAATACCGGATAAAGTATCACCACGAGCCACAGGACCGTATGTGTCACTTCTGTTCGGTGCAACAGTAGCTGGCGCTGGTGTTGGCTCAGGCTCACTTGACCTACTTGCTTCGTCATCAATTTGTGGTGTTTGTTCAGGAATATCAACGGCTGTTTCGATAACTTCCGGTACAGACCGAACTGTCGGTGCTACGGGCGCAGGCCGATCATACTCAATGGGATCAAGTAATACCGTGTATTCACGCAATAAACGCCCGGAAGCCCAGCTTAACTCTACCAATATATTCAGAAACGGTTCATTGATAGATTGTGGCGAAGTAATAATAACGTAAGGCTCGCCATTATCACGTGGTTCTATAGAAACATTAAATGTTGAGAAAAAAGACTCATAGCGAATACCCGCCTGAGTAAATGCATCACGAGACGCCAATTCTACTTTTAAGGAGGAAAGCTCGTCATTATTAACCGAGACAATGTCTATTTCAGCTTGTAGTGGTTGTCCCAGAGCCGAATTGAGTGTTAGCTTTCCAAGCCCGGCAGCATGAACTACCAAGGGTGACAATAACAGGAACAACAAGACAATTACGAACAAACACGTTCTAAAAGAAGAATTGTACACAGAGATACCCTCTTTAGTTCTTGGAAGACAAATGATGCTAGGCTAACATTACACCGTATTCACATAAACAAGGATTATAAATCGTATTATATGCTAATTCATTTCACAAAAAACCTATGAACAGTAGTGTATAGCTAGATTTGAACAAAAAAACTGTTAACCGTTGTTAAAATACAAATAGTACGCTTTCAATTTGATATCTACGAAATTTCAATCTAACAGGTAAACGGTAAATTCAGATTAACGGCTTTTCCATTATCAAGAAACCAACCTTGTTGCTTTGTATACTTAATCAAATGAACAGAAGCACTATTGTTGCACTAGAATACGTAACATTCTTCTAAGTGGTTCTGCCGCTCCCCAGAGTAGCTGATCACCCACAGTAAAAACAGAAAGATATTCCCCACCCATTGTCAATTTCCGTACACGCCCAACCGGTATTGATAAAGTCCCTGTCACCGCTGTCGGCGTTAATCTCGAAGTAGTCGCTTCGCGTTCATTCGGTACAACATGTACCCACTCATTTGCATTTGCAATGACCGCTTCAATTTCATCCAATGGAATATCTTGCTTTAGCTTAATGGTCAGTGCCTGACTGTGGCAACGCATGGCGCCAACGCGCACACAAATCCCGTCAACTGGAATATTATGGTCATGTTGGCCAATGATTTTATTGGTTTCAGCCTGACCTTTCCATTCTTCACGGCTTTGCCCATTTTCAACTGCTTTGTCAATCCAGGGTATCAAGCTGCCTGCTAGAGGCACACCAAAGTTTTCAACAGGAAATTCTTCGTCACGTAGCGCCCCGGCAACTTCACGGTCAATTTCCAAAATACTTGACGCAGGGTCATCTAATAGATCTTTTGCAACGCGATGCGCCTCGCCCATTTGGTTGAGCAATTCACGCATATTGCGTGCGCCTGCACCGGAAGCTGCCTGGTAAGTCATGGCATTCATCCACTCAACCATGCCTTTTTCAAACAACCCACCAACTGCCATTAACATCAGACTAACCGTACAATTACCGCCAATATAGTTCTTCACACCTTCATCAAGTGCTTTTTCGATGACAGGCTTATTTACCGGATCAAGAATAATCACCGCATCATCTTTCATGCGTAATGCTGATGCAGCATCAACCCAATAGCCCTGCCATCCTGATTTACGTAATTCATGTACAATTTTATTAGTATAATCACCGCCCTGACAGGAAATTATAATCTCCATCTCAGCCAGTGCTGAGAGTTCAAAAGCATCTTGCAGTAGCGGAATATCCTTTCCGATATCTGGACCTTTTTCACCCTTCTGCGACGTTGTAAAGAATACAGGGTCAATCAGAGAAAAATCATTTTCCTCACGCATACGTTGCATTAATACTGAACCAACCATACCCCGCCAGCCTACAAAACCAACTTGCTTCATCGCTTATCCATCTTCCTAGAATTAAGAAATTACTCAGAATCTACAACACAAGTTCGAACTAAATTCATGAAAAATGAATTGTTAAACAGTACAATAGATTCATAAATTATTTGATATCTTGAATATTACAAATGTGACAATACCGCATCGCCCATCGCCTGTGTTCCTATTGTTTGCAACCCTGATGCAGCAATATCACTGGTACGAAAACCTTGTTGCAAAACTTTTTGTACTGCACTTTCTATACGTTGCGCAGCCGCTTCCTGGTTAAAGGTATAACGTAACATCATCGCAACGGAAAGAATCGTCGCCAATGGATTGGCAACATCCTGTCCCGCGATATCAGGTGCTGAACCGTGGATGGGTTCATATAACCCTTTGTTATTTTCATCCAATGATGCAGAAGGCAGCATGCCTATTGATCCCGTTAACATGGAGGCCTCATCGGACAAAATATCACCAAACATATTACCTGTCACAATCACATCAAATTGTTTTGGTGCACGTACTAACTGCATTGCGGCATTATCTACCAACATATGCGAAAGCGCCACTTGTGGGTATTCTTTTGACACTTCGATCACCACGTCACGCCACAATTGCGTACATTCCAATACATTCATTTTATCGACCGAGCATAACTTTTTATTTCTTTTGTCAGCCGCCTGAAAAGCCACATGCGCAATTCTGCGAATTTCAGCTTCACTATAAATCATTGTATTAAAACCAACACGCTGTCCATCTCGTTGCTCTATTCCACGTGGCTCGCCAAAATAAATATCGCCAGTTAACTCGCGCACAATCATAATATCAAGACTAGCCACTACTTCTGGTTTCAAACTTGAAGCTTCTGCCAGCTCTGCATAAAGTATGGCTGGCCGCAAGTTAGCAAACAAATTAAGCGCCTTGCGGATTGCCAGTAAGCCCCTTTCCGGGCGTTGTGGACGTGGTAGTGCATCATATTGTGGGCCACCGACTGCACCGAGCAAAATTGCATCCGCTTTAGTAACCAATTGATGTGTTGCTTCAGGATAAGGTTCTCCCGTTGCATCGACCGCGCAGCCACCGATTAGTCCATGTTCTAACTCAAAATTAAGACCATCTGCTTTTAAAACATCTAACACACGTATTGCTTGTGTAATAATTTCCGGGCCAATACCATCACCAGCCAATACCGCAATTTTCATATTATTCCAAATCAATTAACACGATTATTTACGTAAATAACCAAGGTTGTTGTTCACGTCTTTGTTGTTCAAACTGTTTGATTTTCTCAGCCTTCTCTAAAGTCAGTCCGATTTCATCCAAACCGTTTAGCAGACAATGTTTCCGAAACGAATCCACTTCAAAGCGAAACGCTTCACCATTTGGTGTCAACACGGACTGTTCCTGCAGATCTACCATTAAACTGTATCCATCAGCAGATTTCACTTCCTCAAAGAGCTGATCCATCACTTCAGCACTGAGAATAACGGGCAATATTCCAATTTTGAAACAATTATTAAAAAATATATCTGCAAAACTTGGCGCGATAATTACACGAAACCCATAGTCCTGTAGAGACCAAGGTGCATGCTCCCGACTTGATCCGCAGCCAAAATTAGCACGCGCCAACAATATTTCAGCACCCTGATAACGCGGCTGGTTTAAAATGAACTCTTGGTTCAGCTGGCGTTGAGAAATATCCATGCCCGGCTCACCATGATCAAGATAACGCCATTCATCAAATAAATTTTGGCCGAAACCGGAGCGCTTGATAGATTTAAGAAACTGCTTGGGTATGATCGCATCCGTATCGACATTCGCACGATCCATTGGCGCCACAAGGCCACTAAACTTATTAAATTTTTCCATTAGCTATCTACTGTGCTGAACGCTCAAGTGCTTCACCACCCTTTTGTATGTCTTTACCAACACCCGCCATCGTATTACAAGCAGTTAAATAAAGAACTGTTGTTAAAATAATCATCGTTGATAATATTTTCATAACTTCTCCCTTCATAAAAACAGGTATTCCAATGATTTATTTAATCTCATTCACGTCAACAAAATGTCCTGCCACAGCCGCTGCCGCTGCCATAGCAGGACTGACTAGATGCGTGCGGCCACCTGGACCTTGGCGACCCTCAAAATTACGATTAGATGTAGATGCACAGCGTTCTCCAGGCGCCAAGCGGTCATCATTCATTGCCAGGCACATGGAGCAACCTGGTTCACGCCATTCAAATCCGGCGGCCTGAAAAATTTTATCCAAACCTTCTTCTTCGGCCTGTTTTTTAACCAAACCGGAACCTGGCACAACCATTGCTAATTTTACACTTGCTGAAACCTGTTTACCTTCGATCGCCTGCGCGGCCACTCGCAAATCCTCAATGCGTGAATTGGTACAAGAACCAATAAACACTTTATCAATGGCAATATCTCTAATCGGCGTATTTGCATACAACCCCATGTATTTTAGTGCTTGTTCCATATCATGGCGTTTTACATCATCTGCAATATCCGCTGGGTTGGGTACTGTTCCATCAATAGTGGTCACCATTTCAGGAGAGGTGCCCCAGGTTACCTGCGGTTTAATTTGTGCAGCATCCAAAGTGACAACATGGTCAAAATCCGCACAAGGGTCGCTATGCAACGTACGCCAGTAATTCACCGCTTTATCCCACATTGCACCTCGCGGCGCAAAAGGGCGTCCTCTGATATATTCAATCGTTGTATCATCAACCGCCACCATACCAGCACGCGCACCCGCTTCAATGGCCATATTACACAATGTCATACGCCCTTCCATCGATAACGCACGAATGGCACTACCAGTGAATTCTATCGCATACCCGGTACCACCGGCTGTACCAATCTGACCAATAATCGCCAATGCAATATCTTTAGCCGTAACACCCAAACTCAATTCACCTTGCACAATTATTTGCATTGCTTTGGCTTTTTTCATGAGTAAACATTGCGTCGCCAAAACATGTTCAACTTCCGAAGTGCCAATACCAAATGCCAGACAACCAAACGCACCATGTGTACTGGTATGCGAATCACCACATACCACTGTCATACC
>JAHZIU010000251.1 GCA_022601315.1 Betaproteobacteria bacterium | reverse complement strand
GCTTCTATAGCTTGTTTTTCTTCAGTTGTCCTGAATCGCCGTCTTTATTTCTGGTTGGCTGCTTTCTTTGCATTAGCGCAAGAATCCTCTCGCCAACGTCCGGCCGACCCACTACAGGCCGACCTGGTCTTTTTACATCGCGCTTATTGGACCAGCTTAAATGTTTGTCGCCAATATCCTGGATTAGCACAAAGTTACCAAGTACTCTGTAAGGCACTGAACACATTGCGACCACATCGTTCTTTACCGAAACAAGAGCAAGCAGTGGAAACAGTGATCCTAGCGCTTCTAAATAATGAATGTACTAACGACCTGAGCAATCAGTTTCTCACAGCCATACAGCAACCGACGCCGGACTTCACACGCTGGCGTGCTTCCAAACGCTATCAACCATTTTTACCTGTACCGCTATGGGGAGAAATAAGCGCCGATGTTAAGCCACAAAATTTGACGTCGACAGCGTCTGAACAAACCGATGGCAGTAGTCAGCAAAATGCGCAAGATACGCGCAAAAGAAAAGCTGAGCGCAAAAAATATGAGCAAAGCGAGCGCAATGATCCATTGCTGTTAAATCGCTTTGAAAAACTCATGAGTTGGGCTGAGATGGTCAACGTTAACCGAGCTGTGGAAGATGAGGACGAAGATACGGCCAAGGAAGTCGCCGATAGAATGGAGGAATTAGCACTCAGTTCTCATGATCGCAAGGCCGCCACCAAACTCAAATTTGATCTCGATCTGGCGCCCAATGATGTAGACACCACAACCTTGATTTCTGAATGTTCTTACCCAGAATGGGATTACCGTCGCAACTATTACCACGACGACCATTGTCGAGTCATTTCCCATATCGCTGCCGAGGAAGGCGAACAATGGGAGCCTGATCTTCTTGCGCGGCGTCGTCTACGTCAAATTAGGCGCCAATTTGAAGCGTTACGACCCAAGCGAGAAATATTACGCCGTCAATTGGACGGGACAGAACCCGATATGGATGCCTTGGTTCGCGCACACTGTGATTTTACTGCCAGCGGAAATGGTTCTGATCAGGTGTATATTACAGCACGCCAACAAGCACGAGATCTGGCGGTTGCTATTTTGGTTGATGTTTCCTTATCAACCGATAGTTGGATTGATAATCATCGGGTTCTTGATGTTGAAAAAGAAGCACTGACTGCACTGGCAGCAGGATTGGATACTTGTGGAGATGCATTTGCCATTTACACCTTTACTTCGCGCAAGCGACAATATGTTCGCGTCTCCACGGTCAAAGACTTTGCTTCGCCTTTCAACAGCCAAGTTTTACGACGCATTGCAGCTTTGCGTCCCGGCTATTACACGCGCATGGGCACAGCGCTAAGACATACCCACAAGCAACTGGCACAACGTCCGGAACGATATCGTCTGTTACTGTTATTAAGCGACGGAAAACCTAATGATTTAGACCACTATGAAGGCCGCTATGGCATCGAAGATACCCGACAGGCAATCATGGAAGCACGTCAGTCAGGATTGACGGTATTCGGAATAACCGTTGACCGTAAAGCAAAAGATTATTTTCCCTATCTGTTTGGCCGCAGTAACCATGCTATCGTTGGCCGGCTTGATCGCCTTACACAGGTCTTACCGATACTTTATCAACAGTTGGTGGGTTAATCTTGCAAGCTGGCTTTGCTGCAAATACTTCAACACCATTCGATTTCAAAGCGTCTTAAGATATTCCAGCAATTCTAATCTTTCTTGATCTGTAATCTCATCTACACCATAAATATGGCCTTGATTGGAGTTGCCTTTGCGTGTGGTGTCAAACTCAAACACCTGGGTGCCGGGCGTTTGATCTGTAGAAACAAACCCAACTTTTTTTGCATCAAATTCGCGACTGCCAATAAAAAATACTGTAGAGCGTTGATTCTCCGGCTGTAACAATTCATACAAATTGGGTACTGAACCATTATGTAGATAAGGTGCTGTAGCCCAGATGCCATTGAGTGGGCGTGCTTTGTAAACACCTTCTTTCGGTGTAGTACTTTTTTTTATAGACAGCAATTCACTATAATTTTTTATTTTTTCATGTAAGCTTGAAGATTGCATTTCATTTTCGAAATACTTGACTTCATCACCACTTCCAATTTTGGTGGTAATTGCTTTTAACGATTTAACCGAGTGACTTAATAACGAACCTATAACCGCATTCATCAATGGTTCCAGACCTGTTGTTTCTGCCGCAATCTTGGTCCCCGCAATGACCGCTTCTCTACGTCCTTCAAACTTACCAGACTGCAAAAGGCGTTGCATATTAACCCATACCGTTGGATCAGTTTTTAGTTCACTGATAGGGGTGAGTACCGCAGCATAGGGTTTCCCTTCTTGATCTCGAGGAATGACCTGATGACAATCTACACAATAAGCATCGTAATGTATTTTTCCTTGCACTGCTCTCTCAAGATTTATTGACGGCAAATACTCATCCGGCCAAGCTGGAGACTTCAATGTAGCTACCCAGGCTTCCAGTTTCCCAAGTTGTTTAATGGCTAATGAACTCTCGTAAGTATTAACAGATTCGGTTTCTGGAATATTTACAACGCCATAAGCGCCCAACACTTCACCACCGTTGCGAATCAATGCGCCGACTGTTGTAGGGCCATTGGGTGCAAACCCAGTCCATTGTACAACATCAGATTGGTGCGTTCCCCACAGAAAAGGAATGCTGGTCGGCGCATCGGCGGCACGTACATTGCCGGGCATGTCGTTACTCTGCGCCATAATCATGTTAAAAATTGCACCGATCGCATCAAGCCTGCCAAAACCATAGCGTGGCTGATCGGAACCGCCAGAGTGATTCATATCATTACGATAAGCCAACGCTTCAGTTTGTGCTAGCAAATCATCACGCAATTTATTTCTTATACTGGCATTTGATACATCAGCACCGAGTATACTTTTTGCAAAACGTGCGAATTTAAATTGGTCCTCATAAGTTGCACCGAGTGCTTCCACCAGTTTACGATTAAATGCTTCAAAATCCCCCAACGCTGGCCCACCATCAATTCGCATTCGTGTGCCTTGAAAATTGATTTGGGTTGTATGGCAAGCCGCACAAGTTAAACCAATCCATTCCACTTGATTGTGATCTGTATCTTTAGCGAAGCCAATTGGCAAACCATCAGGATTCCATACATTTGCCACTGC